>VXPE01000035.1 GCA_009839745.1 Candidatus Poribacteria bacterium | reverse complement strand
GTATACGAAAGCCGATACCAAATGTCAATACTTTTAGAATGTAAACACTACCTAGTGGATCCTATATTAATCCTATCTGTTTTCGATGCTATGGGATTCAGGATGCACCCCCGAATATACTGCAGCCTTTTCTTCTACTCCAAACTTCTTTTCAGAACCTATTCCGCAGCATCCGCTACCTCGGTCCCCTCCGTGAATATCCGCGTCGGCATTACGCATGGCAGGGAAAACATTCGCCGGGTGTAGGACAACATGGAGAAGAGATGGTCACTGCCCTCTTTTCTGGGCGGATTCAACTCCGTTCTCTTGACGAGCATATCCCTAAGTGGCTACAGCGGTTGGATTTAATCGACTCCTATCGTCTCAACCCTATCCGTGACACAGAAAAAGATTACGAATTTCTTGTCAGAAAATATAAAGGTGGTCCCGAAGTCCGACTCACCGATGTCGGTTTCGGTGTTTCGCAGGTCCTACCAGTATTAGTGCTTTGTTATTACGTCCCCGAGGAAAGTATCCTCATCCTTGAACAACCGGAGGCACACCTCCACCCAAAAGTCCAGGCAGAATTGGCGGATCTGCTGATTGAGGTCGTAAAAAATCGGCGACTCCAAATTATCTTTGAGAGTCACAGTGAGCATCTGCTGATACGGTTAATGCGGCGGATCGCTGAGGAACAGATTTCAGCAGACGATACCGCTTTTTACTTTTGTGAGATGAACGAAGGGGTATCCGAAATTGAGAGACTCAATGTAGATGATTACGGAAACATCACGAATTGGCCACAAAACTTCTTCGGGGACGCAACGGGTGATTTGGTTGGAAAGACGAAAGCCGAAATGAAGCGCAAGAAGGAGCAAGGTTTGTGACCGTTGTTGTAGATACGAATGTTGCTGTAGTCGCCAACGGTAGATCTCAGCAAGCCTCCGCAGGTTGTGTTCTCACCTGTGCTGAGAAACTTCAACAAATCATGACTGGCGAAATGACGTTAGTTCTTGATGATGACTGGAAGATTCTTGGTGAATACATGCGGAATCTCCACTCTCGCGGTTCGGATGTAGATGATAGGTTTCTCGCATGGCTCCTGACGAACAAGGATAAGCAGTGTGACTTCGTTTCCATTACACCTATTGATGGTTCGGAAAATGACTTCCACGAATTTCCAACAGATCCTGCACTACAGAATTTCGATCCAGCGGATCGCAAATTTATCGCTGTTGCCCTCACACACTCCGAAAAACCGCCCATCCTGCAAGCCGTAGATAGTGAATGGTGGAACTACCGAGACGCACTCCATCGAAACGGTGTAACGATTGATTTCATCTGTGAACATGACATTCGTTCGATTTTGGATTCGTAGTTTCTTGCCTGCTGTTAAGCCTCCAATTTGTGTTTACACGGATAATAAATTGATATAGTATGGGTATACACGTCTGGTGTGAATCTGAAGGGCATCCGAAAAACACAGGAGGAATAGCATGATCTATGAAATAAGAACCTACAACCTGAAACTCGGACAACTCAACGAATACTGGGAACGCTTCGGCGAAAAGCTACCGGGGCGCCAAGAACTATCCAAACTTGGTGGACACTGGTACACCGAAGTCGGACCCTTGAACCAAATGGTCGCTATATGGCCCTACCAGAGTCTTGAACAGCGGGCGGAGATCCGGCGCGCTGCAGAGGCGGATCCGAACCCGGTATGGCCCCCTGATACCAGCGATCTCATCGTATCCATGGTATCCGAGATTTTTCTGCCAGCCCCCTTTATGGAACCGTTAGGTGAAAAAGACCTCGGTCCGTTGTATGAAATGCGTTTATACACCTATCCTCCGGAAGGCATACCGCAAGTGCTAGAAGCATGGGGTGCCGCGATCCCCGAACGTGTGAAATACTCATCCTTGGCAGGCTGTTGGTACTCTGAATACGGGGGTATCAACAATTTCATCCATCTCTGGGCATATAGGAGTTTCGAGGAACGCCAACGGATCCGAGCAGAGACGCGAGAGACAGGTGTCTGGCCCCCCAAAGGCTCCGTCAGACCCATCACGCAGGAGAGCAAACTACTCCTACCTGCCCCTTTCTCACCCATGCAGTAGTTTCTCTCTGACATATATCCGATATATCAACTCGGTAGGTGCGGTTTCCAACCGCACCTATCTTCCCCAACCAACCATCCCTTTACCCAAAAAACACTAACAGTCAATAATCCTAGTAGGAGAGATCTCCGAATCCCGACTTCTGACTACTGGGTGCCGCTATCATCTAAAAAAATATGGGCGAGAAAAGAAAATTCTTCGTCCAAAATAATACTATTTAGATGAAGGCAACGCTATAAATTCGTCGACTTCCAGGAAGGGACACCGGATCCCCTCAAAAACCTCTTAAAAAATCCGCGTCATCCGTATCATCCGTGAAATCCGCGATTCAGACGACAGAAGCTGCTATCACGTTTAAGATTTACTCTGAATACTCTGAAACGCGTTTTAGCCCTTCTGACAACTGAAAACTATAAATGATTTGACATAAACGCCAGAATGTGCTATGATACTAAAAACTGACCCTTCGTCCAAAAAACAGCCACGCACATGAGAACCAAGGGAAACGATATGCCACGTTCAAAACCCTCCGATCTGTCATTAATGGAACTCTATAAATACGTAAAAAAACAGCACGAAGATGCCATACTCCTGTGTCGAGTCGGTGATTTCTATGAAGCCTTCTTTGAAGACGCTGAACTCATTGCCCGTCTGCTTGAGATCGCCTTGACAGCGAGAAGTCATAAGAACCAAAAGTCCGCACCGCCACCGATGGCAGGTATCCCACATCACGCACTCGACTCCTATCTCTATAAACTCGTCAAAGCCGGACATAAAGTCGCCATTTTGGAGCAGACCGAGGACGCAAAACTCGCACGAGACGAGAATCGACTCGTCAAACGCGATGTCGTCCGGATCGTTACACCCGGCACTGTAACCGACCCAAAGGTGCTGGAGCATAAAGAGAACAATTACATCCTTTCGATGTATCTCAATAAAGACACCTACGGGGTCGCTGTCGCAGATCTCTCTACCGGCGAATTTATGGTAACCGAGCTGACAGACCCTTCACGCCTCTGGGCGGAGATCCACCGTTTTTCCCCCAAAGAGTGCCTCTTTGCCGACACCTTTGAGGATGCCGAGATGTTTGATCGTCTCAAAACCGAACTCAAGGTGACACTCAATGAACTCCCCGATTGGCGGTTTGAATTGGATACCGCTCGGACGGAACTCTTGGAACATTTCCAAACGATTTCGCTCGACGGATTCGGATGTGAACACCTTCCCACTGCTATCTCTGCCGCCGGTGCGCTCATCTATTACCTGAACGAAACGCAGAAACAGGAAGTCGAACACATCGTTTCGCTTCATACCTATACGCTCTCGGATTTCATGGTGCTGGATGCCGATACACAACGCAACCTCGAACTGACAGCCTCCATTCGCGACGGATCCACGAAAGGCACGCTCCTTGAAGTCCTTGATGAGACGGTGACGGCGATGGGGGGCAGGCGGATGCGTCAGTGCCTCTTACAGCCCCTGCTCGATGAAAAAGAGGTTGAAGAACGTCTCAATGCAGTCGATGAGCTCAAAACCCAGATTAGCTTGCAGGAGGAGTTGCGGGATGCACTCGGACAGATGTATGATATCGAGCGGCTCATTTCACGTATCAGTCTCGGTTCCGTGAACGGACGCGACCTGCATTCGCTCAAGGATTCCCTTCATCTGATTCCCGATGTCAAGGTGCAGCTCCAAAACTGCAATAGTGCCTTGTTGGTATCCCTGAATGACACTTTGGACCCGCTGCCAGAGTTAGTTGCGTTGATTGAGCACGGCATCCATCCAAACCCGCCCGCGACAATCCGTGAAGGCGGTATTATAAACGACGGTTATAGTGAGGAACTCGATGAACTGCGGCAGATTGTAGGACAGGGAAAGGACTGGATAGCCGCTATGCAGGAGGAGGAGCGTAAACGCAGCGGTATCCAATCCTTGAAGATCGGATTTAACCAGGTCTTCGGCTACTACATCGACGTAACGAAACCGAATCTACACATGGTGCCTGAGCATTACATCCGTAAGCAGACGCTTCGGAACTCCGAACGGTTCATTACCCCTGAACTCAAGGAACAGGAGGCGAAGGTCCTCAACGCCGAGGATCGGATACAGACCCTGGAATATGAACTCTTCTGTCAGATTCGCGAGGATGTGTCGAAATGGACGGAAGTCATACAGAAAATAGGGGCGGCACTCGCCATGACGGATGTGCTTGCCAACTTCGCCTATATCGCATCGAAATACAACTACGTGAAGCCTACCGTCGCAGGAGTAGATGAAATCGTTATCCGTGATGGGAGACACCCGGTTGTCGAGCAGCTGTTCACGCAAGAGGGGTTCGTGCCCAACGATACGGTCCTCAACTGCGATGATGAGCAATTGCATATCATCACGGGACCGAACATGAGCGGCAAAAGCACGTATCTGCGTCAGACGGCACTCATCGTTCTGATGGCACAGATCGGGTGTTTCGTGCCTGCCGCCGCTGCGAAGATCGGCTTGGTAGACCGGATTTTCACACGGGTCGGTGCCTCGGATAACCTCGTCATGGGACAGAGCACCTTCCTCGTTGAGATGAACGAAACAGCGAATATTCTCAACAATGCCACCCGCAACAGCCTTGTGATCTTTGATGAAGTCGGACGCGGCACCAGCACGTTTGATGGACTCAGCATCGCGTGGGCAGTTTCGGAGTATCTCTTAGATGAGAAGCGGATGGGGGCGAAAACCCTCTTCGCAACGCACTATCACGAGTTGGTGGAACTCGCCAGTAAATATAAACGTGCCAAGAACTACAATGTCGCCGTTCATGAAGATGGACAGAAGGTGACCTTCCTCCGAAAGGTTGTCCCAGGGGGGGCAGACCAAAGTTACGGTATCCACGTCGCACGGCTCGCAGGACTCCCCCAAGTCGTGATTACCCGTGCACAACAGATACTTGAAGTGCTTGAACAGCACAATCTCAGCGTCGAAGCGGATGGTGCCACGGGTCAATCCCCTAAAGCACATCCGACACTGCCGAAACCGCGCCGCCGTGTCTCCCGAAAGACAATACAAAGCGATTCCCTACAGATGGCACTCTTTACACCGAAAACGCATCCCCTCGTCGAAGAGATCCGACGGTTGGAGCTCACGCAGGTAACCCCCTTAGATGCGGTGAATATTCTCTATGATTTGAAGGCGAAGGCGGAGGAGTCTTAGGTTAGGCGGCAGCGATACAGTCCCCTTCTAACGCACCCAGCGTAACACGCTGAATCTGATTGATCGCGCTCTCTGGGGCATCTACAAGAACACGGAGATAGTTGTCAGTAAAGCCAGCAAGGCGATTATTTTTTCCTTCTCTGCTCGCTTCGATGAGCACCTCTTTCTGCTTGCCAAGCATCCGTTGTCGAAATGCCGTGTTCAAGCGTTCACCAAGCGCGATCATCGTTTGGCTACGCGCGGCAGAGACGTGTGGAGACACCTGATCTGGATAGGTCGCCGCAGGTGTGCCTTTTCGGGGGGAATAACGGAAGACGTGCAATTGACTGAATCCGATGTCCTCAACAAATTGGCATGATGCCTCAAAGTGAGCATCCGTTTCGCCGGGAAACCCGACCATAATATCGGTGGTAATCCCGACATCATCGCCAAAGACGCGGCGTAAGTTCTCAACGAGATGTGCGAATTCTCCTGTGGTGTAACGCCGACGCATCTGGCGCAACACCTCATCTGAGCCTGCTTGGAGCGGGAGATGGAAGTGCGGCATGCATTTTGGAAGTGCTGCCATCCGCTCACCAAGGGAATCTGGGAAATACATCGGTTCAATCGAGCTGAAACGGATACGTTCAATGCCTTCGATGTCGTGGATGTATTCTAAAATGTCGGCGATGTCTTTTTCTCTACCGGTGTCCACGCCGTAAGCACCGAGATGCACGCCGGTAATGACGATCTCTTTAATACCACTGTCAGCGATGCGACGGGCTTCATCGGCGATGTCATTGAGGGGACGGCTCGTCATTCTACCGCGCACGTATGGGATAATGCAGTAGGTGCAGAAAGCACTGCATCCGTCTTGCACCTTGATAAGTGCACGCGTGCGTTTGCCAGCGTCGCTCACACCTTTACTAAAGCGTGCGTGTTCGCGAACCGCATCGTGCTGGACGGGTTCTATCGCAAGAAGTGGGTTGGACGTGTGGAGTGCCGCGGCTGGCGAGGCTTCTAACCGCGCTTCAGATGATGTTTCGGTATGTAGAACGTCAAGATACTGCTGAAAATCCGCCTTTTCTCGGTTGCCGAAAACGAACGTTACACCCGGTATCTCTTCAATCGCCTCACGGTCGCTTTCCGCGTAGCAACCTGTAACGAGCACTTTTGCGTTCGGGTGCTTGCGAATCGCTCTCCGAATGACTTGCCGGGCTTTTTGATCGGCGGTGTTTGTTACGGTGCATGTATTGATGAGATAGAGGTCGGTCTGTTGTTGAGAAGTCTCATTATCAATAATCGTATATCCATTGCGTCGAAGTGTCTCGCGCATGGATTGCGTATCGTATTGATTGACCTTACAGCCCATCGTCATCAGTTTTGCGGTTCTCATTTTTTAATTTTACCTTGCGGATAATTAACGTCCGTTAGAACTTTGATGATCTTCGTGTACGAGTCGCCTGCGTGTTTTTACTTGGGTATTTCTGCGTATTGTTGCAGGCTTCGGGTTTAGTACCACCAGGGACCTGCGTGTAAGCGAAGCAGAACGCGGGGCGAAGACCGAATCATTAAAAAACCTGGCAGTGAAACAACATGCGTTAGCACTGTCGAATGCGTCTATCAACAGATATTATACCCAATTTTTACCCGAATTGCAAATGAGATAGTTATCCAAATTAGATACGACTTACGCAGTTCCTCTTAAAGTCCCCCTGATAAGGGGCGGGGAAGCCCAC
>VXPE01000034.1 GCA_009839745.1 Candidatus Poribacteria bacterium | reverse complement strand
TCATCGCTACAAGCATTAAACAACTCTTTGGAGAACAATAGCAACTTGGGTTATACTATAAAATCCACTTGAGCACGATCTGAAACAGGGTCATTCAATTGTAGGTTTTTTGTGCTGTGTTTTTCGCAATGGTTAATAATTAATACATGCTATGTTAAAAATCTAAGCAAATCCAAATCAAGATATTTCGCAGCGTTTCGCTAGATTTCGCAGCATTTCGCTAGAAGAAGGTTTTCACACCGGATCCTAAAAAAAGACGTAAAATCCAATGATTTCTTAAAATTGAATGGCTCTGCGATCTGAAAGAAAATCACGTGACTTTTTTCTCGTTTCGGTGTATACTATTATCGCAACCCCACAAAACGGTTAGAAAGTAGTTTTGCCGCACCTGATAAGGACAAAGGAAATGCCCACCCGACATCCACTTCTGGAAATTTCGGAAATTGATACCCATATCGAAGCATACTTGAATCAGATCGGAGAGATCACGTATCGGTTTCCTGAGCACGATTCGAGATGTCAATCCTTCCGGGTAGTGACGGACAACCAACGTTGGTTCGTCAAACACGGCAACATCCGACAAACCATCACGTGGCTCAAGCAGGCTGTGCGTTTCCACGCCGCCGTCCAGCACGAGGCACTCCCTCGATTGCATAACGCTTTCGCTACACCCAATGGATTCACACTCGTCTACAATTGGGTAGATGGCGAGGGGTTACGTCCTGAAAGGGAACTGCGTCCCGATGAAATACACCCACTTGACAGGTTTTGTGCGTTGCCAGCAACTGAGATCATTGATGCCCTCAACGTCATCTATGATGTTCACGTCCTTATTGAAAGACAGGGGTTTATCGCTGAAGACTTTTACGACGGTTGTATTATCTATGACTTTGAGGAAAAGCGGATACATCTCTACGATTTCGACCATTACCATCCAGCGCCTTTTATAAACGATCAAGGGCGGTTGTATGGCTCAACTCGGTTCATGGCACCCGAGGAATTTCAGAAGGGCGCAAGAATCGACGAAAGGACAAACGTCTTTATGTTAGGGCGGACGGCGTTCGTGTTGATCGCCAACAACAGCGATTCACAAGACGACTGGAAAGGGAACAGTGCCACATGGCACGTCGCAAAAAAAGCAACGCATATGGACAAACAGTTGCGATACCCATCAATCCAAGCGTTCGTTTCAGCGTGGCACGCCGCGATTGCATGTACAGCATAGCATCGAAACCTAAGCCCGCAACATCGGCGCGGGTGTCTCGAATACGAAGCACATAAAAGTTTTAACCTACGTCACTTACCCGCAAGGTAAAATTAAGAAATCCGCAAGGAACAATTAAAAATGCAAAAAATTACGGATAACGAGATTCAATTCTTCAACGATAACGGCTATCTCATCCTGAAAGGTGTAATCCAACCCGATGAACTTGCCGTTATACAACGCGAAAGTCAACGACTGATTGATGAGATTTTGGCGGGTGGACCCGCGGATCCATGGTGTAATCGTGGACCTGAGGGGATTCCTTACTATCTGACCTATCTACACTCGCACCCGAACGAGTTCTCCCTGCGACTCTTGGGACACCCGTTCATTGGGGATCTGCTGCATCGGATCGTCGGACCCGATTTTATCCCGTGCTATGAATCTTTAGTCTTTAAACTGCCGAAACACGGTTCTTCTGTGCGATGGCATCGGGACGGCAATGCAATCCGTGAGAATCATCCGATCTTTAACATCGACATCTACATAGATGATTCCACCGTTGATAACGGATGTGTCTGGGTTATCCCGAAGAGCCACCTTTGGGGGATCGAAGAGGCGCAGGAGATTATTGACAGGGGTGAAGCCAATTTTGAACGTGAAGACGCAGTGCCAGCAGAAGTTGAACCCGGGGATATTCTGCTCCACCATACCAAAGTCTTGCACGGCAGTAAAATTAACACAAGCGGAACGCTTCGGCGGGTGATTTACTTCGATCAACGGACACCGCGGTGGAACCAACAGTATAAATGGTGGGAGTCGGAGTTCTTGACGCAACGTTGTAAACTCTATCAACGCGCCCTCCACGAACGCCGGACAAATCCGTATCCCTCGGATACCGAGCAGTTTGGTTATACAGTGCCATCGGATATGCCGACATGGGATCCAGCGGACGATTTCGATCTGCGGATTCAGCACCGTGCCTATACGTCTCAGGAGTAGGACAAAGTTTTTATAGGTGCCGTTTGAAGCCGGGTCTATAAGGAATTGAGTTGACCGCTACGCGGACACGATAGGAGATAAGCGATGAACGTACTACTTGTAGGGGGTTCGGGACACGTTGGGACGATGACGCTCCCTTACATGAAGAGCCATCACAATTTTCGAGTCCTTGACCTTAATCCGCCCAAAGACACCTCTGTTGATTACATCCAAGGATCCGTTACCGATCCCGATATCGTGCAGGAAGCGTTGAAAGGGATGGACACGTTTGTCTACATGGTGATGCTGCAACCCACGAGCGATCGGTCCTCTGCCGCTGATTTTAGCGACATTGTCGCGAACTACGAGGTGAACGCGAAAGGACTGCATATCGTCCTACACGCCGCGAAGGAAGCAGGCATCCAACACGCCGTCTACACGAGTACCTTTACTGTGCATGAACGGACACGAAACAATTTTCCCTATGAGGATGTCGTTCCGCGAGATAACCCGGGTGTCTATGGATTAACCAAGGGTTTCGGCGAGCAGGTCTGCGAATACTTCGCGCGGGAACACGGCATGTCGCTGATCGCGCTGCGGATCACGGGTCCCTCTACACGTGAACAGTGGCTTGAGCGTTACAATCAACCTAAAGATTCATCGGTGCATATCTGGTGGACGGATGAGCAGGATTTGGCGACCGCATATCTCGCCGCTATTTCGGTTGAACACGAGGGGTTTGACGCTTTTTTCATTGCGGGAGATCATGAACAGAAGGAGATTAACCTCTCGAAAGCGAAACGCCTGCTCGGTTGGGAACCCTTAACGCATACACGTGTGTGAACAGTGTGAATGATTCCATAATTTGACAAAAACCGGATTGTATGATAGAATATAATACTGCCAAACCGAAAGTCTACGTTGAAACAACAGTCATTAGTTACTTGGTCGCTTGGATTTCAACCCACGATCCTCTGCACACCTATGGAACTTATTGAGGAAATTCAAATGAAAGAGAAACCGGATACACACATGGATCCTGTCTTAGAAGAGTGTTACCGAATGAAAGAAGCGTTCGCTGCTAAATTCAAATCTGCACAGGAACTTGATGATTATTTAGTAGCAGAAACGAAAAAAAACAAAGCACTCGGTTGGAAATATCTGCCGCCACCACCGTCCCGAACCGAATCAGGTAAAAAAGACTAACTTGTTCACACGAAGGAAAAATTGCCTATGACGCACCCTGAACTCACCTTAACCGAACGTCGTCCGTTCTACACCCAGCGTACAGATACATGGTGGTTACAACCGTTAGCTGTATTTGCCGGGTTGGGACTCTTCATCGTTTATGCGACCTTTCGGGTTTTTGAAGGGACCCACTTTTTTTACGGTCCCTACTTGTCCCCTTTCTATTCACCCTTGCTTTTCGGGACACAAGAGGTCGCACATAGCGTTGAGCACAGTTGGTTCGGTATGATGCCGGAATGGATGCCGGGTCTCATTACGCCAGCTGTCCTTATTTTATGGGCACCGCTTGGGTTTCGCTTTACCTGCTACTACTACCGGGGGGCGTATTACAAAGCGTTCTGGGCAGATCCACCCTCTTGCACGGTATCAGAACCGCGTAGTAACTATAGAGGCGAGCACTCCTTTCCATTGATTATACAAAATATTCATAGATACTTCCTTTATGTTGCAATCATTATTGTGGGTATCCTTGCTTACGACGTATGGAAAGCACTCTGGTTTGATGATGGGAATGGTGGAAAAACGCTCGGCATCGGTGTAGGGACTATTATCTTAGCAGTCAATGTCGTCCTTTTAGGTGGATATACCTTTGGGTGTCATTCTTTACGTCACTTAGTCGGTGGAGTTGTTGATCTGCTCTCTAAAGCACCAATTCGTCGACGGGCGTATAATTGTGTGACCTGCTTGAATGAGCGACACATGCTCTGGGCATGGATGAGTCTCTGTTGGGTGGGTTTTTCGGATGTATACGTCCGTTTTATAGCACCCGCACTCGGTCAGGACTGGATTACATTTTGATAGTAGAGAAGAAAGAGGAAGTATTAGCGTGACATCTTACGAAACTCATGAATATGATGTATTGATAATCGGAGCGGGTGGTGCTGGACTTCGTGCAGCAATTGAAGCCGCCGCAGGTGACCTAAAAGTAGGGCTTGTGTGCAAATCTTTGCTCGGTAAAGCGCATACTGTTATGGCAGAAGGTGGCGTTGCAGCCGCTTTGGCAAACGTCGATGAAAGAGACAGTTGGCGTGTGCATTTCGCTGACACCATGCGCGGTGGACAATATCTCTCTAACGCACGAATGGCGGAACTCCATGCGAAGGAATCACCCGATCGAGTGCGCGAGCTCGAAGCCTGGGGTGCCCTGTTTGACCGCACACAGGAGGGGGGTATCCTTCAACGGAATTTCGGTGGACACCAATACCCACGTCTTGCACACGTCGGTGATCGAACTGGATTGGAAATGATCCGCGCCCTGCAGGATCACGGTATCCATCAAGGTATTGAGGTGCACATGGAGAATACCGTGGTTTCGCTCCTCAAAACCGGCGAAAGGGTCTCAGGGGCATTCGGTTACGAACGTGAAAAAGGACGGTTCAAAATCTTCTCCGCGAACGCGGTTGTTTTGGCAACGGGAGGTGTTGGGAAGGCATACAAGATCACAAGCAATAGCTGGGAATACACGGGCGATGGACATTCCCTGGCATACAACGCCGGAGCGGAACTCATAGATATGGAGTTCGTCCAATTCCATCCGACGGGCATGGTGTGGCCCCCCAGTGTCCGGGGTATCTTGGTCACGGAGGGCGTGCGTGGCGAAGGGGGTATCCTCACAAACAGTGAGGGCAAACGTTTCATGTTCGATGACATCCCAGAACTCTATGTGAACCAGACAGCGGATAGTCCTGAAGAAGGCTGGCGGTATACGCAAGGCGACCGAGAGGCACGCCGTCCTCCGGAACTTCTCACACGCGATCATGTCGCACGGTGCATCGTCCGGGAGGTTCAAGAGGGGCGTGGAAGTCCACACGGGGGTGTATTCTTGGATATCGCGTGGATTAAGGAAAAAATCTCGAGCGCTCCAGAGCATATCCGCAGAAAACTGCCGAGTATGTACCATCAATTCAAGGAACTTGCCGACATTGACATCACACAGGAACCGATGGAAGTCGGTCCGACAACGCACTATATCATGGGCGGCATTCGGGTCGATGCGGATTCACAGATGACAGCGGTTCCAGGACTCTTCGCTGCGGGTGAATGCGCTGCGGGATTACACGGTGCTAACAGACTCGGCGGTAATTCACTGTCCGATCTACTCGTCTTCGGTAAACGTGCCGGGGAATACGCCGCACAGTTTGCGGAGGAGAACGAAGCAGTCCCACTGGATACAGCAGAAATTGATGCAATCGCTGCGCATACACTCAAACCCTTTGAGAACCCAGCAGACGATGGCAGTGGTGAAAAGATGGGACCCTATGACATTCAGGCACAACTCCAAGAAAAGATGCAGGAACTGGTAGGTATTGCCCGAAGTCAGGAAAGCCTCACGCAAGCCTTGGAAGAGATCCAAAACCTCCGTGAGCAGGCTGAGAACGTTCATGCTATCGGTAATCGGGAGTACAACTCCGGATGGCATACCGCCCTTGATCTCGACTGCTTAATCACAATCTCTGAATCGATTGCACTTGCAGCACTTGAGCGTAGGGCAAGCATCGGTGCGCATTCACGGGACGATCATCCAGAGAAAGAGGAACCCGGCGCAGGAAAATATAACACCATCGTCAATAAGGCACCCGATGGCACAATGGAGATTCGCCGCCAACCGGTTGATGAACTCCGAACCGACCTGCGGGAAATCATAGACGAAATCGGATGATTTTTAATTTATTGCTCCTGGGCTGCGCTCCATTTCATTACGCGCAGGTTTTTGGTGCGTTTCAACTATATTTGAGAGCATTGGTGTTCCTTATATCTTAAACCAAGTTTGTAGCCTGCAACAACGGCGCAGGGTGTTTTTGCTTAGGTATTTCTGCGTATTTCTGCGTATTTCTGCGTATTGTTGCAGGCTGCCGCCTTAGATAAAATTAAAAGCCGTAGCCCGTAAGCGTAGCGGAGGGCGGATATACGGAAGAGACCGTAAGATTCCAAACCTACCTCAACGAACCGCAAGGTAAGATTAAAAAACCGCAAGGAAAAATTAAAAAATGGCGAAAGCAACTTTTAGAATCTGGCGTGGTAATGCGGACGGCGCGGAATTTGTCGATTACGACACCGAGGTGTCCGAAGGGATGGTGGTTTTAGACGCCGTCCACCGTATCCAAGCCGAGCAGGCAAATGACATGGCGGTGCGATGGAATTGTAAGGCAGGAAAATGCGGATCCTGCTCCGCCGAAATCAACGGGCAACCGAAATTGATGTGCATGACACGCCTCAACGATCTGTCCCTGGATGAACCCGTTACCGTCGAACCGATGCGGGCATTCCCGCTCATTAAAGACCTCGTTACAGACGTATCATGGAACTTCAGAGTTAAAGAGAAGATGAAACCCTTCACGCCGCGACCCCCTGATGCCGAAGATGGCACGTGGCGGATGGAACAGGAAGACATTGATCACATCCAAGAGTTTCGGAAATGCATCGAATGCTTCCTCTGCCAGGATGTCTGCCATGTCCTCCGAGAACACGATCTTCATGACGAGTTCATCGGACCGAGATTCTTCGTTTACGCCGCTTCCTTGGAAATGCACCCAATTGACACCGAGAACCGACTCGAAGAATTGAAAGATTCGGATGGTATCGGGTATTGTAACATTACCAAATGTTGCACAAAGGTCTGCCCAGAGCATATCACGATTACGGACAACGCCATTATTCCGCTCAAAGAACGGGTTGTTGACCAATTCTACGATCCGATCAAAAAATTGTTCCGTGTCTTTAGTCGTTGAGAGATTTATTTGTGCCCCTAAACCACAGTGAAGCGAATCACTATGCTCAAATTCGTATAGCAAAAAATCTCTTGACAGATATAATCCGGAGATGTTAAAATCATGGGAACCAGCAAAAATGATATTTTAAGAGTTGGTGTGATTGGGCCCGGCGGTGCAGGACGGGGAAACACACTCGGTTTCGCAACACGTCCCGACGCTGAAATCGTCGCCGCTGTGGACACCCACGAAGCGAGTTTAGACGCTTTAGAAACTGCGCTCCAAGAACGGGTTGATGGCTATAAAGCGAATAGTTTCAACCGTTACCTCGGTGAATACGAGTTCGTGGAGATGCTCAATCACGAAGATCTGGATATAGTCGGTGTATTCTCGCCGCACTCCCTTCACGATATTCACACGAAATACGCCCTCCGCGCCGGATGCCACGTTATCGTCGAGAAACCGATGGCGAATGTCGTTGGCGATGCAATCGCTGTAACCAAGCTCGCAATGGGCAGTGGATTACATCTCGTGGGTGGGTATCAACGTCATTACGAGGATACCTACATGGCAGCGAGACGCGCTATCGCTGAAGGACGCATCGGTAACCTCCGGAAATTTGAGGTCTACATGGCACAGCGGTGGGGTGCCGGTGGGTGGCGCGGGGATCCACGCTTCTCTGGCGGTGGGCAGCCGAATGACTCAGGAAGTCACCTCCAAGATATATTCTTATGGATGACGGGGACTTTACCTGCTGAGGTTTACGGGACAACTGATATGAAATTTGAGGACGACGATGGAAACCTTGTTCCAAAGTTCGTTGAAATTAATTCCTACTCTGATGTCACGCTCGATAACGGTGCCGAAGGCACGATCACTATCCTCGGCAACACGCGCGTTGGGTTTGAAGAATGGGTAATTCTGGAAGGGGATGCGGGAACGATCGAAATTAAAAACGGCATCCATTACACACCCAAAAATGGCGAACCCACACCCCTTGCTTATCCGCGTCCAGAAGGGTATCCCCGCAACAAGGTCGATCAGCTCGTCGGGTTGGTAAAAGCCGAATACCAGACAAATTACACCTCTGGCATCAACGGGATACGCACCAGTTGGTTGACAAATGCCATCCTTGATGCCGGTAAGGGGCCCGACCCAAAAAATAGGGTGAATTGTGACGACCTCATTCAGAAAGAGGGATACACTCGGCAAGATGTCCTAGAATTGATTGATGAATGTGCATCCAGATCATGTTATTAAACACGGATGCCTATTCACCTAGGGGTCTTTGAACCGAGCCAATAAGAAGAAAGGAGAAAGATCGTGAAATTTTCAGCACAACTCGCAATCAAGATGTATGATCGCTGGCAAAGACTTGCTGTTAAAAGTATGCAGTATGGCTCGCTTGTTGCTACTGTTTTGATAGCAGCGATCCAAATCAGTTGTGTAACGGGTAGTGCGCTGCGCTCCGCAGAAAAACTCGCTGAACAGAAAGACTACCGAGGGGCAATAGCGGCGTATCAAAGTGTTGTGGATACCAAACCCGGCACACCCGAAGCACTTCAGGCACAACTCGCTATCGGCAAAATTTTTACTGATCAGATGGATCAACCCGCAGAGGGCATCAAAGCCTATGAAGCCGTCATTGCCGATGCACCGAAGGATGATGTAGCCGCTGAGGCGCATTATGAACTCGGGATGTACTATTTCCGGCAGGAGGATTATAAAGCCTCTCAAACCCAATTTGACGCGATTATCAACAATTTTCCGAACCTTGAATTGAGCCACAACGCCCAACTGATGCTGGCGAAAAGTTTTGAAGAGGCGAAGGACTTTGAACAGGCGGTAGAGGTTTTCGATAACTTCGCAAACCGGAACCCGCGCAGTCAACGCGCAGCACTCGCTATTGCCAATAAAGGACGGATTCAACGACAATACCTCAAAAACGAAGATGAAGCGAAACGCACTTATCAATCACTCGTTAAAAGATATGGTAAGGTCGAAGGTGCCGAGAAAGAGATTGAGATAGCGAAACAGGAACTGACCGACCTCAAAGCCAGAATTCCAGAGCCCGACGACCCACTGGCAACACAGCTTGACAGAGCCTATGCACAGCGGGACGCACGGCGTGAAATGGACCGACCGCGCGGCGGTGTTGAGAAAAGTCGCGCCATGGGGAATATCAATGCTCAAATCGCAGATTCTGGGTTCGGCGTGAGCGCATCAGAGGTCATGCGGAATTTCGGCGGTCAAGGCGGGATCTCAGGCGATGAACAAGGCAGTTACTATGATGCCGAACTCATGATTGCCAACTTCTTCTACGGGGATGAAAACTACCGTGACGCAGGCGCCCTGTATTTCGATGCAATCGCCCGTGCAGAATCGGCGAATGTGAAACTTGACCCATATACCTACCTCAAACTCTCGATTTGTTATCGAAAAGTCGGGATGCATCAACGAGCGCGAGAGGTCCTCAAGAAAGCTGCCAGCCGAGATGGTGGCGTCATTCAAGCCGTCATCGACACCGGACGCAATCACTACACTTCCGAATCGTATGAGAAAGCGATAGAGACCTACAATTCTGTTCTTGGAATGGCGCGTGCCAAAGACTCCGAGATTTACTGGTTGCTCTCGCTGGCACACAAAAAGTTGGGTGAACCTGAGAAAGAACGCGAGGTCCTTGAAAAGTCTGTTGCGGCGAACACACAGAATTTGGATGCGTTGCAAAGCCTTGCTGAAGTCCTCCATTATCGGTTGAAGGATCGGAAAGCCGCTGCAATTTTTCAGGATCTCGTTGATCAGAAAGGTGATTCCTACATCGGGTCTAAAACCCTCGGTGACCTCACTTATAAGTACGGGAATTATGTGCAATCCCGTGCGAAGTATAGAGCCGCCGCGCGGACAGCAAAGCGGTTACTCAACAAATCGGAAAGCAAGGTCGAACAACAAAAACTTCGCAATCAGGTCGTTTATGCGACGATCCTCGCTGCACAGGCAACTTACCACCTGAAGAAATTGGAAGACGCTCAGAAGATGATAGATGAACTGGCAGTAGAGTATCCCGAACACGCCTTAATTCCTTACGGTAGGGGTGAGTTGGCACTTTTAGACGGGGACGCGGAAACCGCTGTTGCTGAATTCAAAGCCTCGATTGAGAAAAACCCGCTTTCTGATATTCCACTGATGGCACTTGGCAATTATTATGTCTCACAAGGGTTTAATGACGACGCTATTGCCCTTTGGGAAAACTACTTGGCGAAAAATCAGTATAACCAGCAAGTCCGTCGCAGCCTGACGCAATTGAAAGGTGAAGGCGCAGAATAAGTTTGGTGAAGTGCGTGGTTTTCCAACCGCGCACGCCATCCTAATTTCAGAAGAATCCGTGTTTTTACAAAAAAACTTGACCTTTTATTAGCAATTGTGTATAATTAACAATGAAGGTCCTTAACTTCCTAAGCGCAAGCACGCTTTAAGGGTGCAATTCGCAGCTTCCCCTGATGAAACAGTGTAACCCCCGAAAAAAGCGTATAATTATTCTATAGCATTAGCTCCGATTCCATTTTAACCTCTATTTTGCCTCCTGTTTTAGCGATAGTTTTCAAACTGCGTCCCTGTTTTTCACAGGTCGCACATTTGAGTGGAGACAAAGAATTCGCTGGGTAGTTAAATGGACACTGTGGTGGAAAGATTACCTTGGAACCGGGCACAATGAGGAGTATTTGAAACTATGGAGAGCTTGGACATTCGCAAGCTCCAAGAAATGGAGTTCTCGGAACTCAAAGACTTTGCCTTGACTCTCGGAGTAAACGAATACAACGGGTCTCGGAAAGAGGAATTGATTAACGAAATTATAGAGGCGAAATCTGAAGGGGACACCCAGTTTTACGGCGGTGGTGTCTTGGAAATCCTTGATGACCGCGACCAGCACTACGGCTTTCTCCGTTCATCGCGCTCCAATTATTTGCAGAGTAACGAGGATATTTATGTGTCCTCCTCGCAAATTCGACGATTCGATTTACAAACCGGACACGTCGTTGAAGGGGTAATCCGTCCTCCAAAGAAGACGGAAAACAAAGCAGAACGCTACTTCGCAATGTTACAGATTGAGAAGGTTAACGCGGAAATACCGGAAGCCGTCAAGCAGAAAATCCTTTTCAATAACCTCACGCCTATTCACCCGTACCAAAAATTGAAACTTGAACATAGTCAGTCAGAGTACGGGACTCGCATCGTGGATCTCATAGCCCCAATTGGAAAGGGACAACGCGGGTTGATTGTCGCACCCCCTTATAGTGGGAAGACCACGCTACTCAAGAATATTGCCGCCGGCATTGAAGCAAACCACCCCGAAGTCATTCTCATCTTTTTGTTGATTGATGAGCGGCCCGAGGAGGTTACAGATGTCGCTCGCTCCGTCAAAGGAGAAGTCATTAGTTCTACTTTCGATGAGCATCCCGAACGGCACATTCAGGTCGCAGATATGGCGATTGAAAAGGCGAAGCGGTGGGCAGAGTACGGAAAAGATGTCGTCGTTCTGTTAGATAGCATGACCCGACTGGCACGGGCGCACAATGTGATGACACCCCACAGCGGAAAAACGTTGTCCGGGGGCTTAGATGCAATGGCGTTTGTGAAGCCACGTCAATTCTGCGGCGCAGCTCGGAAATTTGAAGAAGGTGGAAGTCTAACGGTCATTGCATCGGTACTCGTTGATACGGAAAGCCGGCAAGATGAATACATCTACGAAGAATTCAAGGGCACTGCCAACATGGAAATACACATGGAGCGCTCTTTGTTAGATCTCCGTATCTATCCACCGATTAACATCGAAAAGTCGAAAACACGCCGTGAGGAACTCTTATTGGCACCCGATGTTCTTAACAAGGTCTGGGTGCTGCGGAAATTCACGAGTCAGATGGACGACGCAGAGTCGCTTGAGATGCTCATTGGGCAATTCAGCAAGACGGGTACAAACGCAGAATTCCTCCAACGAATGGTGGACAATGCGACTTACAGTAATACGTCAGTGAGAACGAATGCGCGTTCAAAGCGATCAGCCTGAGTTTCTATACATCTACGCTTCCGCGCCGCAGCAGCGCGGGCCCAAGAATATGAGAGAATCGTAAATTACGAATCCAAAGGAGTACATTATGAAAGCCGGAATACACCCAGAACTGGTGGAATGCGTCGTTACATGCGTTTGCGGCGCGGTCCATAAAACACTCGCTACCCAACCAACGATGCGAGTAGATGTTTGTGGGGAATGCCACCCATTCTATACTGGACAACAGGCTCGATTTATCGACACTGCCGGACGCGTTGAAAGTTTCCGCCGACGTTACGGACTCACCGAGACAGGACATACGCAAATTGTCTGAAAAAGCCGTTATCTTAGTAATTTAACCCCCTCCCACCCTTGCTGGCGAGGTTTCCCAACCTCGCCAATGTATAGATAATTGTTGGTATCACTATAAAATCTTGGTAAGCTAAAGTGTCTAGCTTGAAACGAAGTGGAAAGCGGATTCACTAAAGGAACGTCTACTCCCGAACCTACTTGCTTTAACCGCAAGGAATAATTAAAAAATGTTTGAGAAACTCAAGGATATTGAAAACAGATACGCTGAAGTCGAAAAAGCACTCGGAGACCCCGCGCAAATTTCAAATCAACAACGATTAATGGAGTTATCTAAAACGCACGCGGAACTCTCACCAATTGTGTCCACCTATCAGGAGTATCAGGAGTTAGAATCTGCCCTTGACGATACGCTGCTCCTCATGGAAGTCGAAACGGATGCGGAGATGCTCGGATTAGCGCAGGAAGAGTTAGATGTGCTCACTGCCAAAAAAGAGCAACTGACTGAGGCACTTAAGGTGCTTCTGGTTCCAAAAGATCCGAACGATGCGAAAAACGTCATTATCGAAATCCGAGCGGGGACCGGTGGTGAGGAAGCCAGTCTTTTCGCAGCCGAATTGTTTCGGATGTACACCCGTTATGCTGAACGTCAGAACTGGCGGTTGGAACTCCTCAGTTCAAACGCAACCGGCTTAAAAGGATTCAAAGAGGTCGTCTTCTCAATTGTAGGGCAGAACGCATACAGTCAACTGAAATTTGAGGGCGGTATACATCGGGTGCAGCGAATTCCTGCTACTGAGGCAAGTGGACGCATTCATACATCTGCCGCCACCGTGGCGGTTCTCCCTGAAGCCGAGGAACTCGATTTGGCGATTGATGAGGCAACCGAATTACGTATTGATACCTACCGATCTTCGGGACCCGGCGGGCAAAGCGTTAACACAACCGACTCCGCTATTCGGATTACCCACTTACCAACGGGACTCGTTGTGACATGCCAAGACGAAAAGTCTCAACATAAAAATCGTGCAAAGGCGATGAAGATTCTCCGGGCCCGCCTCCAAGAGCAGAAACAATCTGAACTGAACAATGAGAGAGCCGAAACCCGTAGGTCTATGGTTGGCAGTGGCGACAGAAGCGAAAAAATTCGGACCTATAATTTCCCACAATCTCGGGTAACTGACCATCGGATCCAATTCAGTTCCTATCAACTTGATTCCGTTTTAGATGGTGTGCTACAGACCTTTATTGAACGGCTCACAACTGCCGATCAAGCGGAAAGGCTGCAAGAGGATTAAAGCCTCCAGTTAAGGAACACGAAACTATGCCGAGTAAAATGTGGAGCGTAGTGGATCTTCTCGATTGGACAACCGGGTACTTCCAGCAACACGGCATTCCAAATCCGAGATTAGATGCCGAAGTATTGCTGGGGCACTTGCTAAAAAAAAGTCGCCTGCAGCTCTATCTCCACTTTGAAATGCCCGTCTTTCAAGAACACCTCACACCCTTCCGAGAGTTAATAAAAAAGAGAATCGCCCACACCCCTGTGAGTTACCTCACGAATCGCAAGGAGTTTATGTCCTTGGATTTCTATGTGGATGAACGGGTCCTCATTCCACGCCCGGAAACAGAACAACTCGTTGAGACCATCCTCACAGCAGAAACCGAAAATTTCCAACGTTTACTGGAACTTGGGACAGGGAGCGGTGTAATTGCGACCAGTCTGGCGGTGCAACAATCAGAGTGGGAGATCGTAGCAACTGACATCTCTGAACCCGCCCTCGCTGTTGCTCGGAAGAACGCTGAAATACACGCCTGCACAGCGCAAATTAAGTTTTTGTCTGGAGACCTGTTCGAGCCAGTAGCGGTAATATATGCGAATGCCGACGCACAATTTGATTGGATAGTCTGCAATCCCCCCTATATCAAAAATACGGAGCGTGATACCTTGAGTCCGGATGTCCGGGACCATGAACCGGAAATCGCCCTCTTTGCGGGAGATGACGGGCTTGACGTTATTCGTCGATTAATTGCGGAGGCACCCAAATATCTTGCACCCATGGGAAAACTGATCCTTGAGATCGATGCAACACAAGCCAATACCATTCGGACGCTGTTTGAGGCTGAGTCTGCCTACGCCACGTATGAATTGTTCAAGGACTATGCAGGGAAGGAACGAATTGTTCTGGCAAGTGTCCCATAGAGACGCATTTTGCGTTTTTTATGCTGCTATAGGTGCGTGTTTTGGCGGGATTCAGCTAATTTTTATCCATAAATTTTAAAAAAACTTGTTTTTTCTTGACATATTTTGTGAAAATAGTATATAATAAATTAACTCTCTTCTCATAAATCTATGAATCAACGTTAGTAGTGCGTTAATTCTCCACGGCGTGCCACTCTTTTCTTTTTTTGAAACGTTATAGAATTCATTAACGTTACATTGTATAGCCTGCTGAAAAGGATCCTTATAGGCGAAGGAGCAGATTTGAATGGCGCGCCAAATATCTAATGACTTATCTGCTGTCGAAGATACCTATCTCGCGACGCAAGCGAAAGCAGGCAACGAAGCCGCGTTTAGGCAATTGTTCGACAAGCATTATAAGTGGGTTTATAATAAAGCCTACCGAATGCTTGGAAATTATCAAGATGCTGAAGAGGTCGCCTCGGATGTGTTCGTCAAAGTTTGGCAGAAGTTGGGCAAATGGGATACAGAGCAAGGTAGTTTTCAGGCGTGGTTAAATACGGTAGCGCGAAATACGATTATCGATGCGATACGGAAGCGGGACAGGATTCGGGAACACCCCCTCAGTGGTTCACCCGATGAGGATGAACAACCGCTGAGTAAATACGAAGACCCGCGCCCGGGTCCCGAACAGGAATTAGAAGCCTCAGAAGCGCAACAGATTTTGGAGAGTGCCCTTGAACAGGTAACGAAACCAAATCATCGGATTGCGTGGATGTTACGGCACTTAGAAGGCTATAGTATCGCAGAGATTGCCCGCATTCTCAACCGCAAGGATGGCACTGTGAAAATCTGGATTTTTCGGTGCACCGAGGAATTGCGGAAGATTCTGATTGCAAAAGGCATTCAGTGGATATATTAATTGGAGGATTAATTTATGCGCTTCTGGAAGATATGGCGGAGGGCCGGCATCTCGGCAGATGACTTGAAAAAGGCTGAGATGTTGGAAGCTTATACGTGCTGGCTGAAAAATGAGAGGCTATCACGTAAGCAGAAACGTCTTCTAAAGGAAATTAACAACTTTCCGGACCTTCAGCCATTGAAGCAATTAATAGACTTCTCATACTACCGCTTTGAGGAGAGAGAGAACGTCATACCGCCGCCTGGTGCCGAGCAACGCGCCCGCGAACGTGTGATGGCAGAAATTCGAGGTGAAGCCGTAGAAGCCGATCCTGTAGATGTAGAAGGGCTCGAACTGCAACCCAGTTATAGCTTACAGGGGATGGGCAATGAAGATACCGAAATCTCACAGGTTGGGGCATCTTTACCGGACGCCGAGGCACTGCAGAAATGGGATACGCAACAACCCGTTGAATCCCCAGAGCTGTTAAAGCGTTACAACGCAATTCGGACGCTTTCTCGTATACACGTCCGATTTGAGCAGAAGGATGACGAAGTCTACGTCACGGATTTGGGGAGTTCCGATACGACTTACCTTGATAACGCACCCGTTGAAGCATCGACCCGTATTCAGGACGGTTCTACGCTGAAATGTGGGAAAATTAGTTTCAAAGTCGTTGATATTGAACGGTCATGATTTTACTGGGAGAGGGATTGTGTTGTGCATTGAAGGATACACCTTTAATGCACCACCGTTCTTTATGAAGGTTGTGCACGTTGGACATACCAATTCATTGGCATTATCACATTTTCAACAGGCAGCGCTTAGTTATGGACAGGCGTGTTATGTTGAAGCGATTCACCACTATCTCGCTGGCTTGAAATTGGGGACAGCACGGCATCACTATATCTATGCCGACCTCGCAAAAGCATACGAGATGGTGGGAGAGTGGGATACGGCATTGGCGTGCTTAGACATCGCGCTGCGATTATGTCCTGATTCGCCGACGGCTCTTAGGCGGAAAGCACGCATTCTTGACGAAAAAGCGTGTTATAATACACTTATCTGTTTGGATGACTTTAACGAACTACCCCCTCTACAATTCCTTGAACAGTTACAACTCTGTCCCGCGAAGTTCCCTATACAGGTTGTCCGTTCCGAATTTTTCGATCTCACGTGTCATTCCGAAATGAACTCACAGACAATCTGGAACCTCTGTCGCCTGATTTATCGAACTTATTCGGAATTGGGCGAAATGTTAGGGTACTATCCCGCTTCACCCGTCTCTATATCGATCGCAAATACGAACGGACGGGCGACCTCTCAACATTCAATGCCAAAATGGGCGAGTGGGTGCTATGATGGCGGCATCCGTCTGGCATACTGCGCAGCGGGGGAGCCAGTGCTCAGTATCTTATATGCGCTGTTACGACATGAATGGGTCCACTTGTTGGTTCATCATGTAGCACACGGGCATTGTCCTGTATGGCTTGACGAGGGACTCGCACAAAGCATTGCCCGACCTATGTTTGAATCTGAACGCCGTGACTTCCAGCAAGCCGGTCAGATGAACCGTTTACTCCCCTTTGCCCTATTGAATAAACCGTTTAACCAACTTCCCACAAAATATCGGAAGTTGGCGTATATCCAATCCACTGCAGTCGCGGAATTTCTCATCCAGCAGTTCGGTCTCCCCAAAATTCGCAAGCTGCTTCACCAGTTAGGCAACGGCACGCCGATAGCGATTGCAATTGAACATGTCTTTGGGTGCGGTTTGACAGAGATCCCTTTTCTGCAAGAGAGCAAATAGATACCCAACCCAGTTTTTTAATTTTCCTTGTGGTGCGGTCAGGTGGGTTTGAGGTTTGACGCTTCTCGGCGTAGACCAAGCAAAACACCCCGCTATTCCGTTACCGGCTGCAGGTTTTGCAACCCCGCCTTCTGATCGACGATTGCTGATCACCAAGGCTTATAGATAAAAAGATGACCAAACTCGATATCGGTATTCTCATTCTTGTTGGATTGGCAGGTATAAGTTGCTATCGTGCAGGTTTCACCCGGAGTGTATGGGGTATATTCGTCATCGGCATCGGGTTCTTTACTGCCTGTCAATTTTGGGGGCAACTTGCGGTAGTTATCCAGAAGTTGGTAGCCAATCCGAGTTGGGCGAAGTGGCTGAGCATTGTTGCTATTGTACTGATCGTCTCTATTCTGGTGGACTCCCTTTTTGAGCGGATTCAGCGGATTCTCGAAAGCGGTGTTTTGGGATGGGTGAACCATCTGCTCGGATTCGGCTTCGGTATCGTTTCTGGTGGACTTGTTATAGCCTTCGCACTCATCCTTTTCAACGCTTATGGTCCCGATGGCTTCAAAAACGAGATTGCGAATTCTCGAGTTGCCCCATACCTTACGGATGTCGGAAATAGCGTTTGGGCAATTAGCAAGGAGCATGTGCAAAAGCAACTTGATACCGAATGAAAGTCTTCCTCTCCGTTTTAGGGCGATATGGGCGTGTCGCTTGTGCCTTGTCGCTTATTTTTTTATGTGCATTTCCGGTACCTGCTGAAGCTGTAGAGTCCTCTTTTGCGGATTCACTCTTCCAAGAAAGGGATTATCTCAACGCCGCTCACGAGTATAAGCGACTCCTCTTTTTAAATCCCGATGCCCCTCAAATTGATTTCATAGCGTTCCGTGTTGCCGCCTCCTACCAGAATGCAGGCAAATTGGAGAACGCAATCCGCGCCTACCAACTTCTGATTGATACCTATCCGAAAAGTGTTCTTGTCGAGCGCGCGAAAAACAATATTGCGCAGTGTCATGTTCTGTTAGGCGATAGCGAGCAGGGGCTTGCGTCCCTTAAACGGTTCCTTTCAGAACATAAGGAGAGCAGTTTAGCGCCCCGCGCACACTTTACAATTGGAATGCTCCATGCAGATAAGGGAGAATGGACACAAGCGAGTCGCGTGTGGAGCGACGTATATTCAACCTACCCCGATACGCCTTTCGCTGAAGTGAGCGATAGATTGGCGCGGAGGATAAAAAACGCTGATACGCTTCCGCACCGTTCGCCGACGGTCGCTGGTGTGTTTTCAGCGTTAGTGCCGGGAAGTGGACAGGTTTATACCGGGAGAACGACTGACGGACTTTACACCTTTGTGGGTATGGTGGTATTAGGGAGTGCGAGCTTCTATTACGCCGACCAAGAGCGTTATGAAGTTGCGATACCTGTCGGGGTGCTGAGTCTGTTTTTCTATGGGAATGGTATCTATCAGAGTATTCAATCTGCGCGGGTCTTCAACGTCCGACACAAGGTACAATTTCGGAACCGACTGCAACAGGAAATTCGGGGTTCGGGGTTATTCGGAGCAATATCGCCTTTAAAAGACAAAATGGAATTAGTCGTATGGAAGCATAGGTTTTAATCTCAAGCTCCTTCATCTACAGTTAGGGACTTGCGAAAGAGCATTTAGATCCCATAGGTTTTGTACTGCACGCGGTTTTTTAGACCACTCCCTAAAGGAACTAAAGTTTGGACAATTTTAAGAATTAAGATGCATTAAAGCAGAAAAGCAGGTATCCTTTCATAAACATAACGCTTGTTTTGAAAGGAAAGAAACAATGCACCTGCTTCTCCACTTAGAAGGTATTCTATCAGAGTTTCGGTTTATGTTCAACTCCCAAAACTTTGCGCTTTTCCAAGCGTTCATCTATGGATTTATTACCCACACAGGTTCAGGCACCTTGACGCAACTTTACCAAGCGAGTGGTTCCCAGACGCGGTATTGGTCTTTTCCAAAGTTCCTGTCGCGAGGGAGCTGGGACCCGGATGCTGTCGCTGCACATCTGATAAAATATCTTCAAGCGATATTTCCACAATGGG
>VXPE01000033.1:32843-79070 GCA_009839745.1 Candidatus Poribacteria bacterium | reverse complement strand
GACATCAATGATAAAAGAGACAGACGCACTGACACCCGCGGCTTTCGCCTCAACGGTGATCGTGCCGGTACTCGTGGCACGCGTCGGTGTGAAGTTCGTACTTACGTCGCCACTTCCATCCGTCTCGATTCTGATCGCACGTCCAGAGCCGCGAGCCCCCGCAAACGCGCCTTGCCCTGGCGCGATAACACGGAACGTCACGCCGACACCTGAAACTCCCCTGTCGTTGGCATCGAGCACTCGGGCACGAAGCCGTAACGCCTGTGCCAATCTACCGTCAATCCTCGGAGACCCCTCAATCTCAATGCTACTCGGAGACCCGGACACTGTAGAGGTCGTTTGCGTGCCACCGGTGCCTGTGTCGGTGTCTTGTGCACTCACGCCCATGCCGCTTGCCGGCGCAGCGATGATAAACCGACCCCGCACCGACTCATAGCCACTTGGACCGTTGACAGTAACGTAGTTTTCGGTCCCGGCTGTGCTGCCACGGACGATCCGGATACTATCATCCGTGCCCTCAGTGCCTGTTTCTACACTTGAAGCCGAGAGCACCCCATTCGTAGCACTCAAACGCACTGTGATATTCGCAGGATCGCCATCTGCATCGGTTGCTGACACCCTGACGGTCGCGGTAGAGCCCGGGGCACCACTAAACGGATCCACACTCACCGTAAGCCTGCCGCTGCTCTGTCCAGCGGCGGCAGCTGTGACCACAACGCTCACCCGATACTCTGTCCCCCCGACAGTGACAGTGAGCGGGTAGGTATCCACTTGGCTCGGTAGCGTGAGTCTGCTTGTCACAGTTGTCCCAGAGCGTGTCGGTGCCGAAGCATTTGCTCTCGGGAAGGTATCCAACCCTTGCGTCTCACGGAGTGCATTGCCCACGGTAACCACTGCGTTCGCTGGTGCGGTAATCCTAAGTGTTGCCGTGCCACCCGCACTTCCAGTGACAGAGGACAGGACAACGGCTGCTATTTGGTTGTTCTGGTTGTTCTGGTTTTGGTTCTGGTTTTGCTGCTGTTGGCTTCCACTACCATTGACGTTGAAGACCACCCGATCAATCGCGAAACTATAATCGGAATCGCGGGATTCGTGCCGGACCTCGGCAACAACTTCTCTCGCGACGACAATTTGACCGATATTGTAGTCAACGCTTGCTTGACCGTTAGAACCGGTGACAACATATATCTGCTGACCGGTATCAGGATTTAATGTACCAGTAGGTACTTGACCAGAATTAGATCCCTCCGATGGTTTTTGTGTTAAACCATGCCGTGAAAGGATTCCAGTATTGGTTCTAAACTGAATGACCACATTTGGTATCCTGAAGCCTGCTGTACTTCGCGCGATCACAACCAAGGGGGCATCAAGTTGCTTGGCCTTTGCCGCACGCTGCGGATTCCCAGAGACTATCTCTAAATTAGCGACCCTCGTGCTGCCTGTTCCTCCCAGAGTAGCCGTAAAGCTTTTGGATACATAAGGAGAAGGAGGTACACCCACTAAATTAGCAGTAATCGTCTGAGTTGTCTCTGTACCTAACTCATAGTAAACTTTTGCGAGGCCACTACGATCTGTTTGGACGAATACAGGGCTAGCTTTCTTAGGGGGAACAGTAGATGTCGCCGGGAAAACCATCCCGTTCACAGGATCGCTAACAGCTGCTGCCAACGCCGCGGCGGTACCATAGACCCTTGTACCAGGGACAGGAATAAACATAGAATCGCTTGCAGTTGTTGTAAACTCAACGGCCACCCCAGAGACAGGACTGCCTCTTCCATCCGTTACTTTCACCTCAAGATAATCCTCAAGCTGTCCGCCGGAAGCACCACTCTGATTAGTTTCGTTTGTTATTTCTAACCGAGGATACCGCGCCACGTTACTCGGATCTATGTAGATATAGATAACAGTGTGAGGCGTAGTGCCACCAACAGAGGCAGTAACTCTGCTGGTAGCTGTATGACCCCTAAGATACACACTGGCACTACTGGATGTCAGTGTCCCATTGGAGAGAGGGAGTTTCGGATTTGAATTGTCTTCTCCCACGTGGAGGCTTCCACTGCCCTGAACTGAATAATAAACCGGAGCATTAGCTGTTGGAGTAAAGGCAAAGGCAGTATTGACCTGATGCTCGGCATCTTTATACCCGTAGTAGACACTATCCGACCCAGATGCAAGTGCTGTTGCCGGCGAATCAAGTTGATGTACCCGTGGCACTACGTAAATTGTGAAGGTAAGCGATGTCCCTGAAGTTGGTGCTGGATTGATCGCCGGAAAATCACTCTCAGGTGTCACATCTGTTATTGTGATACTATGACTACCCGCAGTATTAGAAGCTGTGCCGCTCAAAGTAATCGTAGCTCCAAGTCTTAGATTAGTGTCAGCAGCGGCTTCATGTAGGGAAAAATCACCGAGAGTTGCTGTATCGGTGGTCCTCTCAGTTAGCCTAGAAGTCCCGCTCTGAGCTGGCACTCGCGCACTGCCTTTTCTCAGAATAAATCCATCAGGAATGTTAATCGCAAGAGCCTCATCGTTGTAGTAGACAGCAGCAGCAGCAGATACCAGTACATCATCAGTCGTAGCAGTCGTTGAAGGATTACCAAAGGTTTCATTACCAGATTGGTATCCGCTCTGCACGTTAGTCCCTTCGGTATAGTAAGAGTAGTCTGTCTGTCCAGATACGCTACTGTGGCCTGGTTTTGGGGTGGCACTCCCAGCCAACCTTACTGAAAATGATATAGTGAAGGGATCTCCCGGAAATACTGTCCGGTAATTGCCGCCGCCTGATCTGTGATCAAGGGTCAGCGCCTCTGCGGTGCCCGGCACACCAAATGCCAGCATGAGTGCCGTCAGTATGCCGAAGCCTATCTTGGGTATGCTTATGTGTTTCATGAGAAAAATAATCCTCTATAGGGGTTAGGCGTCAAGAAGCCTTCTGCTATAAGCTACAGGGTATAGGGTTTGGAATAAGAGGGTGTTGTGAACTAACCGCTTATAGCTGCGAACTTCTCACGCAATGTAGCATAGGCTGTTAGCCTGTGCATCTCTGTAGTTGATGAGACCTGTGGGTCTCCTGTGCATCTGTGTCGTCCGATAAAAGAGGGATGTCGGGAGTCGCTACCGCACTCCCCGACCCACTAAACCTACGTGATGTGTGAACGCTTTGTAGCATTATGCTGTGGGTCTCCTGTGCCTCTCTGTAGAACGAAACGGGCGAGGCACCCTCGCCCCTACGGATGTGTGAATAGATGTGCTACCAGGGGTCCGAACGATCTATCTGACATGTTAAACAAACAAGGCGATGAAGTTCCCCCCACCGCCTTGCTCGCTTGGTTAGTTCAAATAGATTTATCCCTGAAACACCTCGTTATTGCTCACGGGACGATTTGAGTTCGCCCCACGTCGTCGTCGCTTTACCAGCGGCACCAATGTGCCCTTTCAGACGGTGACCGCGCGTCAGGGTCTGACGGTTTCCGTCTAACGATACATCTTCAATCTGGTAATAGTAGACAATATTTGGTTTCGCAGTCGTATCGGTGTAAGTATAGGACTGCTTTTCACTCACTGTGCCGGCACCCGCGATCATCGTGGGATTGACGACCACAAACTGACCGTTCCGCTGCTGGGAACGCTTGATGAAGAACCCAGCGTTGTTCAGCTCGGACTGCGTTTCCCAGGTGATGACCACTTGCCCGGTGACTCGGTCGCGTGCGGCAGAGAACTTCGACAACTCGACAGGGAGGGCACCCCCCGCATTATAGCCAGGCGTTCCCTCATCGTCTTTATCGCCGTAGTAGGTCTCGACATACGCACCAATCAGACTCGTGTCGGAGGCGAGTGTCCATCCTGCAGCATCGGTTCCCATAATCTCAGCCGCCCCGTCCATCTCACGCCGGATCAGTGAGCTACGTCCATCTTCGGACATCGGGAGTTCCCATCCGCCACCGAGGTTTCCAACAACGTCGCCACGATCAGTGACCCCACCTGCGAGGGGCAGGGGTGGCTCCAATGCGATGCGGAAGGCTACCTCGCTGAGGAGCATATACGTCATGGATGCCGGTTTCACCTGTGCTGAGGCATCAACGATCCGGTCTTCACGGATATCGCCTATATCCATACCGACACCGGAGTTGCGTCCTATTTTCGAGACAACCAGCACGGTTTGCCCCTCAGCAACCGTCACACCATCGAGTTTAATACCGAGGGAGAGTGCCGCGACATCTGCATCAGCAGGATCGTTATCAATCCCGACTGCCCAGCCATCAAGACTGACTTCCCCTGTGGCACTGCTCGTGATCTCAATCCACTGCGGGAGGCGACCTTCATTGCTGGCGACCATGATTTCGGAAATCATCAGATCAGACGCTGTCGCCACAGGTGCTTTCGAGACAGCGGCGGCCTTATCTGCGGCGGCCTTATCTGCGGCGGCCTTGGCAGCATCTATCGCAGAGGTATCGTATTCATTCGGCGCACCCGGCGTGCCAATCCGACCTGCTGAGGTGAAGTTCGCAGTGGGAAGCGTAGAGGGTGCCCAACTTGCCTTAGCAGTGCCATCGGTTGACCCCGCTACACGACTCATTGAGATGATATCCTCAAGCTGTCTCTCAATAACCTGGATACTGAGATCGTCATCAGACTTTCGTTCGATCAGAGGATCGGGATTTGATGCCCCGCTTTGCCCCAGGGCTTCCCAGTAACCGCTCGCTGGATTGTTGCTCACTTTGTCAACCACAGTACCAGCAGCAAAGGAAGTTGTGGAACCGTAGGCGAGTATCCACTCCTGTTTATCAAGAGAGATAGCGGCAGATGTTGTATTGTGGAGTTCAATCCATTGACCTTCTGCGTATGCACGATTATCAAGACCGCGATCGTAGCCCCACATGATTTCGTTGATAATCACAGCACCGGGATTGATCGTGGCACTTGAAGCACCCGCATAGCCGGTATCCGCATCTGCATCCGCTCCATTACCTGGGATATCTTGGTATACCAACTGGATGGTCCCACCATTTTGGAAGAAGTTCGCCAGATCGTCGCCAGGATACGGTGGGTTAAAGTTCTCTACACTGTTATAGATATCCTCACCCGGATCCTTCTTATCTGCAAGTTTCGCATCTGCTTTGCGAATACCAGATTGTGCGTAACTACCACTTGCCAGCACGAGATACCCGTTTGCGGGGATGACCAACTTCTCAGGAATGAATTTCTCATGCGGAAGTCTGGCATCCGCACTCGGTTTGAAGATATCCGCTGTTGCTGCCGTATTCACCCGAACCATCAGTGTTTCGTTCGCAACCCTGGCATTTCTGACCGTCGTTTCAGCAGCCGCCAGGGTCGTCGCCACGATTTGCGAATCCGACAAGGGAACATACATATTGGGAACCGGTTTCACTTTGTCCGAGAACTGGTCGATTGAAATAGTGACGTAACCGTTTACACTAGGATCAGGCTCGATATTTACAAAATACTGATGGAACATGTTATCCCGACCCGTAGCTGCAGGCAAACTACCCAGGACAGTAGCAGCCGTACCATCCATCGAGGTATAACTTGCCATCGCGACCGTTAATTCGGTGGTTTGCGTGGGAGTCGTACTGGCACCCTTAAGTGTCGTGCCTTTTCTAACAGATGTCGCTTTCCCGTTCTTGACCACAATCTTATCTGTCGTGAGACCACCCGCCGGCTCTTCGGTGAGGATGACTTTGACCTCAAAAGGAAGTTCTTCTATCTCACCTACCCGTTCGCGAATCTGATCAATCGTAACGACACCCGGAACACCTGACCCAGCTGCTGTCGCACCGACACCGAGGTTGTACGCAGCTGCCCCCTCATCATCGTCAACGAGGTCGACTCTGTAAGCAGCAACGGCTTTGTTACTATGCATGGGGTGCCCATCGGCACTTCTCTTTTTAGTAACATAGTCTATATCCGCTTGTTCCATCGCACCTGCCGGTATCGAGAAAAGCAGTGTGTGAATCTCAAACGGAGCACCACCTGCTCTGACGGCTGTATACGCATTCGTGAGTTCCTGCTCATCTACACGTATCAGGAACTCTCTACCTGGGTTGGTTGGATCCCGGTGTGAAACGATAACTACGTCATCTACCTCTGCCAACGGAAGGAGCCCAAGTGCGCGTCCCTCTGCATCGTAAGCATCAATGATGATATCTTCCGAGTCAAGATGTGTCTTACGCTCCATTAAGTCGCCACCTGGTCCCCCAAGGTTCACGATTCTATCACTCTTAATTAAAAGCGTGATGAACGTCGCCGTAGCCGGTGTAAGGGCACGATCAGCACGATCACGTCCAGAGGCGATCTGCATGCCATCGTCAGACGAGACATCGATCATATTCTCGGCTGCCGTTATTGTGACATCAAAGTTACCGTGATCTGCCATCACTGACGGTGCTAAGACAAGGCCGACAGCAAGCAAGACCACTAAAGAGGTTAAGGAAAATGTCAATTTCACTATGTTTTTCACGTTTTCCTCCATAAACATTAGAACTAACTAACTTAAAAATAAGAACGGATCCAGGGATTTGATAAACCCATTCTTTTAATTTTGAACTTAACCTTATATATGCACACACTACGGTGTGCTATCTTCAAGGGTTGCCAATCGATGCGCTTCTAACAACAACTTTTTATGCGCCGAGATGAGCTCCTGTTCAAATTCTTGCCAAATCTCATTTTTCCGCCAACGGGAGACATTTGAGACAGACGTTCCTAAAGTTGTGGCTATCTCAGCATCCGTTTTCCCAGCGAAAGACATTTCGCACGCAGTCAATATTGTTTTTGTGTTTGATCGACGCATCTTTGAATTCTCCGCGTAATTGTGTGAAAAATCTCGCGTTTCAACCCTTTACGCAATTAATTCTACACTATATAACGCCCTTTGTCAAGTTAAATTACAAAAAAATACGATATTTTACAGAAAAAACTTAATTTTTTACAAAAAAATACGATATTTTACAGAAAAAAGTGCATAACTCGTTAAAAAGGTGTAAAATGCAAGAAGCGTTGTCGGTCAAAGATACTTTTTACCAAACGTCTTTTGTCCCGGATAACGCTGGCAATTGTTCGTTTACAAACTTTCTAACATCCACATTGAAACCCGAAAGGAACCCGCTGAAAGCCGATCGCTGACAGCCATGAAAGCCATGCCAAACGAAATCTATCTCTCCGTCGCACAAGCCGCCGATCTCCTCGGCATCTCACAGGAAGCCATCTACAAAGAGATCTGCGCCAAGAACCTCACACCCATAGAAAATCCAGACAACACCCGGAAATATCCAGTGGTCACACACAGTGAACTCTCGCGCCTCTACGGTAACATATACATCCCAGATGGATACCTTGAATATGCCGGCGATAGATCGGTCGACTTCGTTCGAGTTGCACTCCGACAAGAGAACGAGCGACTCCGGAAGAAACTCGAAGACATCGAGAAACGCGAGCAAGATCTCAATGATCGACTCATCCTCGCACTCCGAAACCACCAAACGCTTATCCAGGTCCACGCAGATCTCACGAAAACGCTGAACAGTCTCACCGCCGTGCTCAGTAAGATACTATAAGCAGACTTATGCAGTTCCTCTTATAGTAAAGTTTAGTTTGCGCCGGCCTCCCCCTCGGGCGCGTCGGTCCCCACCGCGTGCGTCCTTCCCTCTCGCTTGCGGGGGGGATATAGGGGGGGTATAGATACAGGGGGTAGGAGGATTGAGGGGTTAAATCACTTTTATCAAACTGGCGTTATATTACAATATATTACAAAATTATACAATATAATTGATAAATTATTGGAAAATCATACAAAAATATACGGCAGACACATTTCCGCTTATAGTAGATTTGGGAAATCAGTTTACATCTGTGTAGGAGGGATTTGTAATCCCGACAGCATGTCTCCTTAATTATTGGATCCACTATAATTACGGATTCTACGATGAAATCCGAGACGCGCTGATAACAGAAAAGGGGAGATATGGGGGGATTGAGGGGGGAACGCCGCCAATCAGTTTTGGCTTGACTTATCTCAATAGATACTCTATAATGAAGGATAAAGGCAGTACACTGAGAGCATCCCCTCAGCACGTACGCAGTTGGCAGACAAAACGTAGACAACCACCGATGCCGAAGGACGCAAAATTATGAACCCAGAAATCTATCTCTCCGTCGCACAAGCCGCCGACCTCTTGGGTGTCTCGCAAGAAAACATCTACAAAGAGATTCAAGCTGGGAATCTTGCCGCCACAGATAACCCAGACCAGAAACGGAAGCATAAAGTCATCACCGTCAGCGAACTCTCGCGGTTCTACGGCAACGTGTACATCCCTGATGGGTATCTCGAATACACCGGCGATAAGTCCGTAGATGCTGTGAGAGTCGCCTTCCGACAGGAAAATGAGAAACTCCGCAAGACTTTGGAAGAAACCCAAAAACGCGAGCGAGCCCTCTACGAGCAACTCACGACCCTCCTGCAAAGCCACAAAGCACTCATTGAGGCACACGTAGAACTCTCGAAAACGCTTGATAACATAACCCTTGTACTCAATAAAACGACATAATTAAGTCCTATCCAAACACGTATTTCTCCACAACATCTTCGCACACGGTGACACCCAATCCCGGAACGTCGCGGATGGCGACATACCCGTTCTCCTGGACCCACGGATCGCTAACCAATTCATGCTGCATCGGGGATTCGTGGGGCTTAAAATCCGTACAATCCGCATGCGGTGAACTCGCGAGCATGTGCAGACTCGCCGCCGTGTTTAATGCGGCGATGCCTTCAGGACCATACCACCAGATGTGGTCGAGCATTTTATGCCAGTGCCGTTCCACATCCAAAGCATCTTCACCCGTAAGCATCGGTGCAAATCCCTGATCGATAATTATCTGTGTTGCGAGTGTCGCTTCTCGAAACTGTGAGATACACTCCCCCCAGCCCACGAGACCGTCATCGCTCTCCACGCGAGCGAGCGTAATGTAGCGTTCGATACCTTTGTAGTGGGGTTCGGGGTAAGCAAGCGGAAACGCCTGAATTTTCTGAATTTTCATGTTTTTAATGTTCCCTGCGGAGTAGTTAAGCGCGTCTAAACTATCAAGTGCGTTCCTTCACTCGTCATCCGAGCTGGAAGTTGGATAATCGGATACGCCAATTTCTCATCTTCCGTCCACGGTTTCCGCACGATGACAGTGATGCAAACCATAACAAACAGCATGGTAAAGAGGAAGGCAAACCAATTCATCACAGGTGTTAGCCAACCCAACAGATGCTGCTTTGTGTGCAGTTAGGACTTACGCATTTCCTCTTAAAGTCCCCCTGATAAGGGGCGGGGAAGCCCACACGGGAGACCTCATACCCGGGGAAGTCCATACGGACTTCATACCGTTGATTCTGATTCTTTAGGGGGTTAAATCACTGAAATAACGGCTTTTTAGGTGAATCTATCGCTTTTTTATTCAATTTGCGTAAGTCCTGATTGTTAAAGCACCTGCTTTAGGTTTAAAAAAGGTTCTCAACAATTAAAATACGGCAAGGACAACGGACGCAGCCGCTCATATTTAATCGTTAAAAACCTCAATCATAATTGCTCGGTCGATGGTCACCGAGAAGCCGTCTCTGCCGCGAATTCACTTGATCGAGAATCGATGCATCGAACTGAAATTTATTCAGATAGGGTGGGTATTTCTGCGTAATCATCCGTTGGGCATAGTGCACCTGCAAGAGGTAACGGGTATCACCACTCGTATTGGCAGAACCCCGATGCCAGACTTCACTACGGAAAAGCACCACATCCCCCGCATTGCACAAGATACTCTCTTCACCCCGATTATTCCATTCTGTTGCCCCGTTTGGAGAACATCCAGAGAAATGACTACCTGGGACAAACTTCGTCGGTCCCAATTCCTCATACATATCGTTGAGGTAGTAATGCGCGGTGGTGATAAAGATTGGAACTTTGACGCGTGGATCGGAACGAACATCTGCCGGTAGAGCGATTGGCAACCAATCTGTGTGTAATCCTTGATCCGGACGGCCGGGTCCTGTTATCCACGATTGCATGCCAATGCAATGACAATCCTCACCGTGCGCCGCCTCGGCAACCTCAATAATCGGAGATTTGTCAAGGAATTGGAGATACAGTGGGTCGCGATTAAATGAGTTGTTAATGATTTTGTTGAGGAATGCGTCACCATTCTCAGGCGTTTGGTGCCGATCCAAACACGCCGGGATCGTCTCTAATCGATCCATAGTCGCTCGCAATTCGGAGACTTCCTCAGCATCAAGTACATTGGGGAAATAGACATACCCATCCCTTTCCAATGCTTCCACTTGACTTTCTAAATCGTTGTATGCCACGAGGGAGAGCGCTTTCGCCATTTTCAATACTCCTTGCGGATTTTACGCCTTGAAAGGCGAGGTTAGGAAACCTCGCCAGCGAAAGTAGGATTACTACAATTATTCCGCTAATACAATGACGCCGCATCCGATACGCGCCCCCGCAGCACCCGAAGGTTGCGAGACGAAATCGTCCGCGTCGGCATGCACAATGATACCTTTGCCGACAACATCGATGTCGGAACCCGTGCCGATCTCCCAGAGATCCGTCGTCAATGTAATACTGCCTGTGCCATCTTCTCCGACGCTGATATTGCCAATATCCCCGAGATGAAACTCACCTTCTCCCCATTTTCCGTGCGCAACATCCGTGGGATTCCAGTGACCCCCGGCGGATTTACCGTCGGGTGAACTGCAATCCCCGTTTGCGTGGATATGAAAGCCGTGAAGACCTGGGGAGGCACCCTGAAGTTCAGCCGTGAGCGTGATCTGGTCGCCGTTTTGTGTGAAGACTGCTATTCCGGTTACACCACTGTCGCCCAATGCGTCGATCATGGCGTGTGCTTGTGCTGCGGGGGCAGTTGAAAGAATCCCCGCTTGTTGGTTCACTCGGTCGCAACCCATTGATATGATAGAAATACCGAGCAATAGAAAGAATACAGGTTTTATACCGATAGACATTAAACGCGTTTTCATTGATAACTCCTTAATGATTCTGAATGGACATTCTCACTACGAAGCAACGTCCACAGGCTCTCAGATTTAATCGTAATTACTCGGTCGATGGTCGCCCATAAGCCGCCTCTGCCGAGAGGTCGCTTGTGCGAGGATCGATGCATCGAACTGAAATTTATTCAGATAGGGCGGATATTTCTGCGTAATCATCCGCTGCGCATAGTGCACCTGCATGAGATAACGGACTTCGTCACTCGTGTTGGCAGAACCTCGATGCCAGACTTCGCTACGGAAAAGCACCACATCCCCCGCATTGCACAAGATACTCTCTTCACCCCGATTATTCCATTCTGTTGCCCCGTTTGGAGAACATCCAGAGAAATGGCTGCCGGGAACAAACTTCGTCGGTCCCAACTCCTCATACATATCATTGAGATAGTAATGCGCAGTAGTGATGAAGATCGGGATTTTGACGCGTGGATCGGAACGAACGTCTGCGGGTAGAGAGATCGGCAGCCAATCCGTATGTAATCCCTGATCTGGCCGTCCCGGTCCTGTCAGCCATGAATGCATACCGATGCAATGAAAATCCGCACCGTGCGCCGCTTCGGCAACTTCAAAGACGGGGGATCTGTCAAGGAATTGGAGATACAACGCGTCTCGATTAAACGAATTGCTGATAAGCTTGTGGAGGAATGCGTCGCCATTTTGAGGCGTTTCGTCCCGATCGTGAGACGCTGGGATCGCCTCTAATCGATCCATGGTTGCACGCAACTCAGCGATTTCATCCGTCCCAAGCACGTTAGGGAAATAGACATAACCGTCCCTTTCCAATGCCTCAACTTGGCTTTCCAAGTCGTTGTGTGCCACCAGTGAGAGGACTTTCGCCATTTTCTGAACTCCTTTCAAACAGTAACAACGGGTCAACACTTATCCGATATGATATGTTAACCGCAACGCAGTTGTCAATAAAAATTGTGTCCGAACTGGATTTCAACACCCAGATTTCTTCTAAGGTCCACCACAAAGCCATTGCCATCTATTTCGTCAGGACGCAATCGGTCTCTACCAATCCACCGATCTAATCTATTTGCGTTCATACCCCCTCCATATTACTTTTTTCTATGCTTCCGTTTCTCCATGTGATAACTGCACATCCGACCACAGCAAAGCCGAAGAACGTAAAGGGCATCTGCCACAGCAGAAAACTCATGTGCGTATGAATATATGAGTGTGCTTTGAAGAGGATATACCACGATAAAGGTGCCAGCATTGAAAACCACGTCGTCCAGATTAAAGCGATATAATGCCGTCGTCGCTCTGAGAGTATCTTTTTGCTACGCAAAAACAGCACCACAGACATCACCATAAAAAGTAGGATGAGATAACCGTAGCGGACTTTCAATAGGAAGTCGGAGACGAAAGGGTTCGCGTTGGATAGGTAGGTGTTGAGATCGAAGAAAATACCGTTCACGTAAGTAATCACCACCCCGATCGTCCCGGCTTCAAGGCTGGCGGCATATACAGCCGGATAGTCTTGAACCTCTCCATACGTGCGCTTACCAAAAGACCAGATCACATGCGCAACCCCGTCCATAAACCCGCCCTTTACAGCACCGATCTGGAAACATAACATCACGAGACCCAAAAAAATTGCGACGCCTGATCCGAGTCCCGCTGCAAGTGCCCACTTCAGGTATTGATGCCTACGCCACCTGTCGAGGACGGCATAATAGATACACGGCGTCACCATCATCAACAGCGTGGTCGTAATATACTCGAAACCGTTGATGAAACACTTAATGAGCACTGCCGTGAAGATCAGAATTCCAAATCTGATGAACTGACGGTTCGATGGGACTCTATGGCGTTTCAGGAGGCACATGACGACAAGCATCGGTAGGTAGAACGCCCATAGGCTCCACCAAAGATTCTTACCGAAGACCGTCAACCATTGCGAAAGCACCCCCGAACCCACGACGAAGATCGCGACCCACCCACCAAATTCTTCATAGAACCAGTCTACAATAAAGGTCAATGCGATTGCCGAGAGCAGAGCCGTCAACACATAGAATGCCCACAGCTTAATTTGAGGTGATAGCGGAATGCATCTATCGAGGAGACTGAAAACCATGCCTTGCCCGCCAGTTTGTGACATGTATGGGGAGAATTCATCAAAGGTGAGCATGTGAAGATAGGCTGCATATTGAGTGTCAATCTGGTTTTCGGATATCCAGTCCTGCTGAATACTCGTCGTAACTCCCGCCCCCGTCAGTCCGCCTACCGAAAAGATGCTATCTTGACGAGATTTGACCATCCTTCCGATAATAAGGCTTTCGGTGTCCCGCTGATGCGTATCAAACCATTCCTGTTCGGCGACGTGCCAGGCGTTAGAGAGAAACCCGAAAAACAGAAGACCGATGGAGAGTGCCCATACGGCTATCTGCCTTGCGCGTGCTGATTGACTGAGATGTTTCAGTTGGAGAGTAAGCATACTGCTATGTCCATTATTTCTGCCCGTTTCCTTCACCGACCAATACTCGGATTATGTTATCACGACTGTCCCTTTTTAGCAACTCAAAGAAAGTGGAGTGTCAATGTGCGAGTAGGGACAACCCTTGTGGTTGTCCACAAAAAACAAAAATCCACATCTCATCCAATGTATGCTATAATTCAGAGAATATGAGCGCTCCTATAATTGTGTGCTTTACTATAAACCAAATTTGTAGCCTGCAACAACGGCGCAGGCGGGTCTACGGAGAGGCACTTCATTCATCAAACCGACTTGACCGAACCGCAAGGAATAATTAAAAATGTCAAAAAGGGCGTTAATTATCGGCATCGCCTTGGCGGTCTTGGAATGTTTAATCGCGCCCTACAACGATTTTGTCATTCGGAACACCTTTCTGGCGGGGGGGCATTTTCCGCTTGCCCCATTTTTTGCCCTGACTGTCTTGGCGTTGGTTGTGAATGCCGTCCTAAGATGCCTACATCCGAAACTCGCACTCTCTGCCCAAGAACTCGTCGTTATCTGGTGTATCATGATTGCCGTCGCCGGTATCCCCTCATCGGGAATGATGCGCGACGCATTGTCCGCTTTCGCAGCTTACCACTATTTCGCCACACCAGAGAACGAGTGGCGCTCGCTTTTCTTTCAATACATCCCCAAATGGCGTGTCGTGCGCGATGAGATCGCGATTGCCTCCTTCTATGAAGGCGTGTCTGTCGGCGAGCGGATCCCTTGGGGGGCGTGGCTGAAACCCCTCTCCATGTGGGCGTTGTATGTTTTTACTGCCTATTTCGTCATGGTATGCCTCGCTGTGATCCTCCGTAAACAGTGGATTGAGTATGAGAAATGCACGTTTCCGCTCGTTCAATTGCCTGTAGAACTCTCCGTCCATCGGTCAGGCATTGTCAATTCATTCTTCAAAAGCAGAAAGATGTGGCTCGGCTTCGCTATACCGGCGTTCATCCACACCCTAAACGGGCTGCAAGCCTATTTCCCGACCCTCCCACACATTCCCGTCCGATTTTGGCTCGATCCGTTTCTCGTCGGCAGACCCCTCAATGCCCTAAGGCCCTTTCAGATTGTCGTGTTGATGTCGATGGTCGGATTCAGCTACCTGCTCACACTTGAAGTCGCCTTCAGCCTCTGGTTTTTCTTCCTGTTTTTCAAACTGCAATGTCTCGTCGGCAGTATGCTCGGTTTCCTCATAACGAAGGGACCGGGTGTAAAATGGACGGCGTATTCGTTCAGCGCGGCGCAGGAAGCCGGTGCATGTTTGACACTTGGGGGGTTCGCACTCTTCAAGGCGAGACGGCATATCAAGCAACTGTTCTTAAGCGGTTTTGGACGCGGTTCTCCACAATCGGATGTCCAAGAGGAACCGATGCCCGCTGGACTGACAGTCATAGGGCTGATCGGAGGCGTGCTCCTCTTGATATACCTGAGTGTCCTAATGGGAATGTCACTGGTATTCGCGGCGCTCTTTGTAATCTTTTCGGTAGGTGTGTTTGTCGCCTTGACGTGGCAGATTATCAACGGCGGTATCCCTTTTATCAATCCCTCATTTTCACCGCAAAGCTTCTTCCTCACAACGCTTGGCACTGCACGGATGACCCCTTCAACGACAACGTGGCTGTTCATGCAGCCCACCGGCTTAACCTCACACCTGAGAGAGTTTATGATGCCGAATGTGATGAATGGACTCAAGGCAGCGGATACCGTGAGAGCCAACCGGCGCAAACTCCTCATAGCGATGGGAGTGGCCATGGTGCTCGGATTGCTCGTCTCATATTATTCCGTGCTGAAAGTTAGCTACCAACACGGGGCGTTACACGTGCATACAGGGGGCAGCGGCGGGGTCCGCTGGTTGAGTGCCGTCCTTAACAGCCCTCGGATGGGAACAGACTGGACAAATACCGGTTTTACACTTTTCGGCAGCGCGTTTACAATTGGATTGATGTGGATGCGAAAAGTTTTCGTCTGGTGGCCGATCCATCCGATCGGATACACGATGCTGAGCTCGTGGGCATCGTTTAAGTTATGGTTCTCTATCCTCCTCGGTTATCTCCTGAAATACGGGATTGTGAAATACGGAGGACTCAAAGCCTATAGAGAAGCACGTCCCCTGTTTCTCGGATTAATCCTCGGTGAGATGACCTGTGCGGGACTCTGGTCGGTCGTTGGAATGCTAACCGGTGTCCAAACCGGCTATCGCATCTTGTTGGATTGAGATATGCAGGACTTACGCAAATTGGGCAAAAAACAGTGTATTTCCGTGATTTAACCCCCTAAAGAATCAGAATCAGAATCAACGGTATGAAGTCCGTATGGACTTCCCCGGGTATGAAGTCCGTATGGACTTCCCCGGGTATGAGGTCTCCCGTGTGGGCTTCCCCGCCCCTTATCAGGGGGACTTTAAGAGAAAATGCGTAAGTCCTAATATGACTATAGTTTGGACAATTTTGGTCGGGTTCATGCTCGGTTTTCAAGAGATCTTTGATTTTTCTGAAAGTTTCTGAAACAAACCCAACTTGCAGGAAAATAAACCCCGATGCACCCAACGGCAGCCCCAGCGGGGCGATATGTGTATAGAAACGCCAACCCCCCAAGACCTAAGCCCCAGCGGGGCGATATGTGTGTTCTTAAAAAAATTGTCCAAAGTTTAGTAATGTGAACTTGATATTTTCGTTGACAGATCCGTAATTGAACTTGCGTCAACCCACTCATCAGCGATGGCTGGGAAGCTAATAGACATCAGCATTCCAGCTATCATGAGGTCTTATGATACTATTTCAGAATCAGCATCTTCCGTGTTGCCGTGAAGTCGCCCGTAGTGATTGTGTAAAAGTAGAGACCGCTAGCGACCTGTTCATTAACCTCGTTGCGTCCATCCCAATACGCCGCACGACTTTTGCTCTGATAGACACCCGCAGATTGATATCCCAACGCCAAGGTGCGCACCAATTTTCCATCGGCAGCATGTATAGAAAGGCTAACATCCGTAGGGTTTGCCAACTGATATGGAATCCATGTCTCCGGGTTAAATGGGTTCGGGTAGTTTGCGAGCAACTGTGTTGCCTGAGGTCTGAATATTTCAGGGGCGGCCGGCACTTCAGCCATAGGGATACCGAAAATGAGGTGTCCCGGTGCGATCAATCCTGTAATTACATCTTCAATATCTGTACCATCAAAGTTCGCGCGTCGGATGCGCCCTTGTGTATCTGTCCAATACAATTTTTCGCCTGCACCATCGACAGCAATGCCGATTGGTCGACTATTCCCGAACGTGATGAGGCGTTGAATTTTTGATGTCTGAAGATTCACGCGTCTGATTTGTCCTTCCGCTGCGCCTACTTTCTCCGCCCAGTAAAGATGATCACCGGCTACAGTGATGCTTCCTAACGTTCCCTGACTTTTCAAAAAAGTTTGGATGTTTTTTCCATTGAGGTCTGCGTGTAGGATATGTTCGTGTCCATCTGTCCAATAGAGTTTGCTCCCGACTGTATCCACGGCAATATGTTTAGGGGAATTTAGGCCAGTAAGAAAGGTCTGAACATTTGAACCATCAAGATGGCACGTTTGAATGTTACCCTGAACATTTGTCCAATAGAGTTTAGCTGTCAAGGGGTTAATAGCAATCCCAAGAGGGGGGCTCCTGAGTTTCACGATTTCTATCGGCTCAAAAAGACTGCTATCGGGAGCAGAGCAGTAGATTCCCCCACAGTAACGTCCCTCCTGATATTCAACCGTCACCCAATAAAGTTGGCGATTCACCCCATTAAAAACGGCACTTTTTACACGGCTCCCCAGTAGCCATTTGCTACCATCCGGACCATAAAGCGTTCCCTGCCCTTCTAACGTGTCTATCCAATACATATCCGGATATTCTGACCGATTGATTACCATCTTTTCGCGCGAAGTCAGATTATTAAAGTGAACTGATTCCGAAACGCCAACGACGCTCGCGTGGACTACGGGGTTGTGGTAGTTTTGATATCCAAGGCGCAGAAAACTCCAGGCCCATCCGTTGGCATCTGTCCGGGGATTTGTATCAGAGAGTATACCGTAATCGGTCCGGATTTCTCCTTCCGGAAAAGAGTCTTCGGGGTAAGAGAGGGCACGAAATAGGACTTCCGCGTCTACTACGGGATCACCATTGGCATCCAGCACTTCAACGACCAAGGGTTGCGGTAACCAACTGTTTGGAACCCCGCGCTGATTATCTCCAGCGACTTTTCGGAGGGTCACAGGGATTCGGGCATCGGTATTCGGAACACTATCACCCTCGATATTTACTTCCTTTTGAAGACCTTCATTGACAAACTCTCGGATAGAGAAATACTCTGTTGTGAAATTTCCGTGCTTATCAATAACAGATAAAATTTCATAATCATCAGGCGGTAGTTTCAAGTCGGAAGTGATAAATTCAACCGTGGCGCTTTTTCCGCTTAACGATTTACAAGCGATTAAACTGGGGCCGAAGTCACTAATACCGGGTTTTGGGATCCCATTGAACTGTGCCTGATGCAACCCATCAGCATCAGTTATCTCAAAGCGGAGCCGGATCGCATTGGGTGGATGGGCAAGTGGCGGAAGTACTTTTATCCTGCTGGGTGTCGTATCAATCTGAGTTGGGGTACTGTTGAAGGAACGATGTACATCTAACCATTCAGCAGCACACTTAGAGAACGATAGAAAGGTAGGGGACCAACCGTAGGACATGATCCCTGCGGTGCGATAATCGTGAGGGAGTCCAAAGGCATGCAATAACTCATGGGTGAGGATGCTGGAAATATCACTCACCAGATTACAACTGCTAAGTACTGCAAGCCCCCAGCCATTATGCGAACTCCCGCCATCACTTACACCACAAGTTTCCCGATGAAGATTTGCTATGACGCAATAGATGTTCTGAGACATATCAAAATGTTCATCGATTTCTGGTATTATTCTATGTGCACAGTCTGAAGGGGAAGGCAGAGCATAATGTGAGCTGAGGAACTTCCCAGTGACGCGATGCACAACAACTCTATCTAACTCATCAGTTTCAAGTCTGAAGGTCTTTCTTCCAAATCCATGGCGTTCCATTTCGTTGGCGACAAACTGCTGGATGTCTGTCATGACCATACCAACTTGCTTTTCTGCATTCAGGTGCGGTTGGCTGTCTTTTGCGAGAAAATAAACGACGCGTACCGCATACGTGGGTGGAGCCTCTCGTGCAAAACTACTCGGTAAAAATACAGGCACCACAAAAGTGAGAAATATAAGTAGATAAGAGATTAATGTTTTCATGGTAATGCATATAGAAGGTTTTCGGTAAAATAATAGTGAAACGGAGTTACACATACAATCTTCTCCTAATGGAATGCTAACTTCAAGTATTTTGACTGCCGTCTATCACGGCGCGAAACTCGATCGCAGTTTGATACCCCAGCGTCCCGCTTCGTAGGTTAAGACATAAAGCGATTCGTAGGAGGCAATGACCGTGCCATCGGCGCGATAACGTGTGAATTGCGTGTCAACGTGGACCTTGGATGCTGAGGCATGGACAATGTTGCGTCTATCCCAACCGCTATGGTGCCAACCCCGTGCGGTCAGGTTTTTTCTTATTCGCTCCACATCCTGCTCACCCGGTTCGTTGAGGATGCGCATGTTGCTAGACGCAAGACGGTAGTGCGGAAAGTGAAACGTTTTCTCCCACGCAACTATATCAAGACGATTAAATGCCGCCATCCACGTGTCAAGCACTTCTATGATTTCATCTTCGATTTTTTCTTTCATTGTTTTACCTCAAATACATATTACCAAACGCATGTCATTCTATCACAAATCTCCTATGCATACAAGCGGACAATTCTTGACGGAAGTTAAGGGTATGAGATTTATGTTACTGAGCCGCGTTACACAATCCCCGCTGTCATTGTAGAGATGACTTTGCTCCTGAACGATCGCACGCGGTTTGACACCGCAGAGTTTTCGGATAGCAAGATGATTGGCGAGTGTCCCCGTCGGCATAAAGACTGCCGCCTCCTTGCCCAACATTTCAGCGCATTTTTTCTCAAGTTGTTCGACAGTGCCACCGACGGAATAAGAATCCTCTTTAAGCGTAAACTTTTGGTCGAACGCAGCAAGCTGCTGTAGCATCGTTGAAGGCGGTTTCGGTTCTCCGTCTCCTCGAAAGATAACCGTGTTGCTCGGGGGAACCTCCGAGATAAGCCTCGTATCGGATCGGAGTAATTCGGTAACAGGGCGGTCCGTTGTTTGCATCAAACTAACCTCCTTAAGGAGTTTCCTACCCATATCATATCATATCATTTTTTTGTAAGATTGTAAAAAGGTGTCGCTTCCTTTCTCCAAATCGGATATACTGCTACAGAATCTCAATTCGGTATTAATAACCCAAATTGTTAGCCTGCAACAACGGCGCAGGCGATTCAAGAGCAAAGCACGTTAAACACAAAACCCACGCAACTACTCCGCAAGGAAAGTTTAAAAAATGAAGTGGGGTTGTCAATCCAGAGCAAGAGGATGCCCGTGCAAAAGAGAATCAGAGATTGCGTAGAACGTAAGTCATGTTAAACTTCGCCGTCCCAATAACTCAGGCTTGGGTCTCTACGATAAATCTTCCCAACAATGTATGGGAGGACCTTATTAGAATCCGGGTATTCACTCACATCGTGCGGTGTCGTTGTGCCGAGAATGAATAAGGTGACGGGAGCATCGCTGCTGTTTACAAACTTATGTGCCCCGATGGTCCCCGGTGGAAACGCAAGGAAATCGCCTTCACTAACCTCTACATCGCCTCGCGGAGTTTTGAGCGTGCAGGCACCCTCCATGACGTAGCACATCTCCTCCCCGAAATTGTGGAAATGCATCGGGAAACTCATCTTACCCGGTTGCAGCCGGATCACGCGATACCCTAAATTCTTGCCGCCGATGAGCGGATCGATGTCCTTGTCCTCGAAGTCGTAAGGGTGTGGTGCATTTTTATGCTGCCACGCGATTTCATCGATATGAATCCGGTTGATGTAAATGTCGCGCCGCGCTTGCAGACAATCAACGAGGTATTGGCGGGCATCTTTAAAAATGGAGTGCCCGTCCCCGACGAGAATTGTATTGAATCGGAGTTCCAAAATTTTGCGCAGTTCCAGTGCCGCTTTCGGTGGATCGCTCAGCTTACTATCGGTGAGCAGTGTCAGCGCACCCATCGGTTCACCGACCACGAGATCCCCGAACAGGACGGTCTGTTTTTCTGGGAAATAGAGCGCGATTTCACCCGGACTTTTGCCGTGTCGGAGATGGATGGCGTGTAAACCCGGAACAATCGCCTCACGGTCCTGAACCGTTCGGGTCGGTGTGACGTTCAGCGCATCTGCATCGGCTTCATGCACAATTACATCGGCACCCGTCCATTCCTGAAAAGCAGCGGCTTCTCGTTCATGATCGGCGTTGGTCAGAACGATCAACTTCGCGCCACCGAGTGATTTCAGGTGTTCTCGGTCGTCGTCAGACATTGGAACCGGATCTATCAGGATATTTCCGTCGGGACGCACCCACAAATGTCCGTTAAAGTCTATCTGTCGGTCTCTACTAAAGACCCCCCAACTGTATATATCTTCAAAAATCAAGCGTTTCATTGTTGTATGCCCTTATTCTGGGGATTTCCCCTTTGAGACGAGTCCATAAACCTCAAGTTCATGTATAAACGCTCTGCCTAACCTTATTTGCGGGACGATCGCGCCGCGCCTGGGATCATACCGACTGGCTTGTTTTTCATCATCAGTGGTGCCGCTGATGTAGATGCGGATCGCTTCCGTCACGACACCGCTAACGCGCATTTTAATGATTCGACTCTCATTGTTCTGGATCTGCATAAACGCACGCCAACGTCCTTCACCTTCCAATTTCTCGTATATCATGGCGTTTATAATATTAGTTCCATTGATGGTGATCCGGTGAATCGCCTTTTGCGTTGGCAAGTTTAGGTGAATCCACCGCCCATCGGCGTATCCCCTCGTCTCCACATCGCCATCTATCATTTCGGATGAGGTGCAGGTGACCCCTTCGGCGACGGCGTAGTTGTAAAGCTCCTGTGGTTCGATCAGCATCCGCAGTGCCTTGGATTGGCATCCTGAAAAGAGGACGACTGCACAGCATACTATGGAAATAGAAAGATAACGTTGCATCTTTTCCCCCGACGCGGTATTCCATTTTTGGGGATATTATACCGTATTTCCACTTTTCTTTAAAGGGGAATTTTATGAAAAGCGTTGCTTTAAAAGCGCACTTGACCTATAATGAACTATCTGGATTCATGAATAAAAGGAGACAGCACAATGTATAAAAGTGCGATTTTAGGATGCCGAGGACGTGCCCGTGGGCACGCACGCGCATATCAACACGTCAAGGGTGGCAAACTCGCTGCTATTTGCGACATGCAGGAAGATCTGCTCAACGATTTCGGCGATGAGTTCGGTATTGATGCTCGGTATACCGATCTCGACGAAATGCTTTCAAAAGAGAAACCCGACCTCCTGCACATCGTTACCGCGCCCGTGCTGCGCGGCAGCAACGAACGCATCCGCTACCCGCTGATGAACCAAGCCTCTGAACACGGGGTACCTGCTGCGATTGTTGAAAAACCGATCGCTGTGGAGAGCGAAGACTGGCGGCAGATTTCCGGGCTTGCCGAACGTACGCAAACGAAGTTCGTCGTTAACACACAACTCAATTTCCATCCACAAAATCTTGCCCTCAAGCGTGATGTCGCAGAAGGCAAAATCGGTGCGATCAAATTTATTGAGGCAAGCGCACGTAACCCACCCGTCGACCAAGCCCCACACGTCTTGCAACTCGTGTCCTCCTATATCGACAACTCGCGACCCGTGAAGGTCCAGGGACAAATCTCTGGGGCGGAACAACTCGATACCGCGCAACCTTCCCCTGCCAACGCTACGGCACTCGTGACCTACGCCAACGGCGTGCAAGTTTCAGTCGCATTCGGACCAGACATGGCACCCCGTGTGCTACCCGATACCTCAAATAACAGGCATAAACGGGTCTGCGTCTTTGGTGAAAAAGGGTTCGTCCATTGGCGATTTGAGAGTTGGGAACGGAATCTACCGGGCAGTGGATACGAAGGCGGCGACCTCAACTACGGCGCACAGGATGTCATTGCTCAAGGTGGACTCACAGACGCAGTATTTGCGTGGCTCGACGATGAGAGTCAGGAGCATCCGACCCACCTAAAGCAATCCCTTGCGGAATTCAATCTGTTGTTGGGAATTTACTATAGCGGGTTGACAAACACTGTCGTCGAATTGCCGTTTGATCCACCCGATGGCATGATTGACATGTTCCGCGAACGGCTTTAAAAGTAGTAGGGTCTTTAGAAAAGCTACACGCGCTTTTCTCCCGCCGTCCACAAATTGGCATGTTCCGCGAACGTCTTTAAGAGTAGTAGACACGCGCCGCCGTGCCGTCCACAGAAGGAACAATCCTCGTGAATAACGATATCATCTACATGGACAACCACGCCACAACACCAATAGCACCAGAAGTGTTAGCGGCGATGATGCCTTACCTCACGACAAACTTCGGCAATGCTTCCAGCACACACCCCTTCGGTGTTACGGCAATGGATGCTGTGGAAAAAGCGCGCCTGCAGGTCGCTGAACTGCTCGGTTGTTCAGCGGAAGAGGTTATCTTCACCAGCGGTGCCACCGAATCAGACAATCTCGCTGTGAGAGGGATCGCCTACGCCTGTAGAGAGAAGGGAAACCACATCATCACGAGCACCGCGGAGCATCATGCGATTCTCGATACATGCTATGCCTTGGCGACAGAAGGATTTGAAACCACGTATCTCCCCGCAGACAAATACGGGAGGGTGAGTCATGACGATGTGGAAGCCACCATTACGCCGAGAACGATTCTGATGAGTTTCATGTATGCGAACAACGAGGTAGGCACGATAAATCCGATCGCCGATATTGCTGCTGTCGCTGCCAAACACGGCGTGCCATTCCATTCGGATGCCGTGCAAGGTATCGGGCAGTTGCCATCGGAGATGGAGAGACTCGGTGTAGATCTCGCATCCCTAACGGCGCACAAGATTTATGGACCAAAGGGGATCGGCGCGCTTTACATCCGTCGAGATGTGCCTCGACCGCAGTCGCTTTTCCACGGAGGTGGACAGGAAGCTGGCGTTCGACCCGGCACTTTAAACGTCGCCGGAATTGTCGGCTTAGGGGCAGCGTGTGAACTTGCTAAAAACTACATGGAGACGGGAAAAAGTTGCGTAGCGACCTTGCGAGACGCACTCCATCAGAAGTTAACTGCACGATTGGGAGGCATTCATCTCAATGGGCATCCTGAACAGCGGCTACCGGGCAATCTGAACCTCTGTTTCGCGGGTGTGCAGAGCCATGCCCTACTGATGGGGCTTAAGAGTGTCGCCCTGTCAACTGGGTCGGCGTGTGATTCGGAATCGGTGACGGCATCACATGTTTTAGTTGCAATGGGGATTCCAAATGAACTGGCGTTAACTGCTGTCCGTTTCGGTTTAGGACGCTACAACACCGCGGAAGAGGTTGAGATCGTTGCTGATGAGGTCGTAAAGGTTGTTAACCGGTTACGTGCATTAGCCCCTGAATAATATGCTATACTTCTATCGTCAAGTTTAACATCTATAACAGCAGGAGACACGCATGTCATCTATTGCAGCCCGAACCTACTTAACCCCCGAGGAATACATTGCTGTCGAGCGGAAGGCAACACTCAAAAGTGAATACCTGAGCGGCGAGATCGTTGCCATGTCTGGTGCCAGTAACGAACATAATCTTATCACGATGAATACAGCAAACGGACTTTATAACCAAGTGACGGAGCGAGGATGCAGAGTCTATGGCAGTGATATGCGCGTCGGAATTAGCACCGGTGTTTCCTATTTCTATCCAGATGTTACGATTGTCTGTGATGAACCCCGCTTTGAGGATGATGTTTTTGATACACTCATCAATCCGCGAGTCGTTATTGAAGTGCTTTCCGATTCAACCGCAAACTATGACCGAGGTGAGAAATTCATACGCTATCGGCAATTAGAATCCCTCCAAGAATACATCCTTATTTCACAAGATCAGGTTCATATCGAACACTACCTCCGTCAGGGCAAACAATGGATACTCAGCGAATTTAGCGCACTTGAAAACGTGTTACCACTCGTTTCGATTGAGGCAGAACTCTCCTTAGGTCAGGTTTACAGATTCGTCGAATTTGAAACAGATGCCACCGCTCAAACGACGGTAGAGGCTGGGTAACCCAGCCCCTACAAAGAGGAAATCCGTCTCATGCTGATTGTTGAACAACTCACTGCTTGCGGATTGGGCAAAACAGAAGCATCAGAGATCGTAAAAGCCGTCAATCGGATATTGAAGACCCAATCTCCCGCTGCCTGTTGGCACGAAATTTCACGCCACATTCTCACGCCGCATCACCCATTCGCACTCCACCAACTGCTTTATGAGACAGTGTATGCCGACTTTGATCGCGCAACAGACCAGCCAGCCCCCGCATGGTTTCCTACAGATACAGATATCACCGAAGCAAATATCACCCGTCTAATGGCGACTTTAAATCTGAAAACCTATCGTGAACTCCACGCGTGGACGGTGCAGAATCGGGACACGTTTTGGCAGATGATGATTGAGGCATTGGACATTAAGACAATGGCTACAAACCCCAAGGCACAACAAGACGGAACGGGCATCGCAACACATCTACGTGAACTCAACATCGTCGAAAGCTGCTTCAGCGCATCTCCTGAGGCTATCGCCATTGCTACGCAACAAGAGAACCATGAAGGTCTGGCAACATTCACCTATCGCGAACTGGAGTCCCTCACCAATCGCGTCGCGAATGGGCTTGTTGAAATTGGTATGGAGCCGGGCGATGCCGTGGCAGTTGACATGCCGATGAATGCTGAATCTGTTGCTATCTATCTGGGGATCGTCAAAGCGGGCTGTGTTGTTGTCGGTATCGCCGATAGTTTCGCACCGGACGAAATCGCCACCCGTCTCCGCATCGGCAAAGCAAAAGCGATCTTCACACAGGATTATATAAACAGAGCAGGGAAACACCTCCCGTTGTATGAGAAAGTAATCGCCGCAAATGCCCCGAAAGCGATTATTTTTTCCTATGAAGGCGGGGACGCTGCCGCGCCAACCCAACGTGAAGGCGATATGACATGGGATGCCTTCCTAAGTGACACCGAGACCTTTACCGCTATCCCGTGCCATCCTGATGCCCATACCAATATCCTTTTCTCCTCCGGGACCACTGGCGAACCGAAAGCGATCCCGTGGACACATACCACCCCGATCAAATGCGCAGCGGATGCCTATCTACACCACGACATTCACGCCAACGACGTGTTGGCATGGTACACGAACCTCGGTTGGATGATGGGACCGTGGCTCATCTATGCCAGCCTCATCAACAAAGCCACTATTGCCCTATATGATGGCGTTCCCACAGGACGTGACTTCGGGGTCTTTGTCCAGAACGCGAAGGTCAGCATGCTCGGGGTTGTGCCTACCCTCGTGCGCGCCTGGAAAAATATAGATTGTATGCACGGGCTCGACTGGCAGTCTATCCGAGCCTTCAGTTCAACGGGTGAATGTTCGAACCCAGAAGAAATGCTTTATCTCATGTCCTTAGCGGGTTATAAACCGGTGATAGAATATTGCGGGGGCACCGAAATTGGAGGCGCTTATGTCACAGGGACGCGAGTGCAACCCGCTGCACCTTCGACCTTTACCACGCCAGCACTCGGTTTAGATTTCCTGCTTTATGATGACGATGGAAACCCCTCTGACAACGGTGAAGTTTTCATTGTCTCACCCTCCCTCGGTCTCTCCACGAGTCTGCTCAACGCCGAGCACAATGAGGTCTACTTTGCAGGGACACCACGGCCTGAGCTACGCCGGCACGGCGATGCACTTGAAAGGTTAGCGGACGGCTATTACCGCATTCACGGACGCGTTGATGATACGATGAACCTGAGCGGGATCAAGGTGAGTTCCGCAGAGATTGAGGAAGTCCTTAACGGGGTTGATGGGATACAAGAAACAGCAGCGGTCGCCGTTTCACCGAAAGACGGAGGTCCCAGCCAACTCGTCATTTATACTGTGCCGGTAGCATCAGAATCTCAGAAACCAACAAATGTAGACGGGAATTCCGATTCCCAACAGGATATCCATGATGCGTTGCAAGCCGCGCTCTCCCAACATCTCAATCCGCTATTCAGGATCCATGATGTCGTCATCGTGGATGCATTGCCACGAACCGCCTCCAATAAGGTGATGCGCCGGTTGCTGCGTCAACAGTTATAGTTTGGAATACGATTTATTATAATCACTGGTCGGATTTGACAATTTTCTAATGGCATGCTACTATTTTCCCAATTCACGTCAATAAATGGAGTTGCACCATGCAAGAGAAACAATTCAAAGTTAGAGCAGCACATTGCGATTATCGCGCAACGGAGGAGGAGATTTATCAAACGCTCCGCCGTATCACCGATCCGCTCACCCGTGCTTGGAAACCGATTGAGACCGCCAAGAAGGTGGTCATGAAGTTTAATATGATGAAGCCCGCTGAGCGCATTATCTACTTTGAAGGGCGCCGCCGAGAATTGGTAGACGATGCCGTCTGTCGTGCCGTGTTGCGACTAATCAAGGAACACACCACGGCGCAGTTGGTCGCTACCGACACAAACCCGTATACCCACGGGCATCGGATGCCCCCCAATTTCAACTATGAATACCTTCTCAAAGAATTCGACGTGCAGTTCGTCGATTCCAACCTACCCCCCTTCACGGTCTACGATGTCCCCGGCGGTGGTTCAATGTTCGATCGCTATACATTGAGTTCTTGTTTTGACGATGCCGATGCCGTCGTTTCTGTGGCGAAGATGAAGAACCACGCCTTCATGGGTATCACTTTGTGCACCAAAAACCTGTTCGGGTTGCCACCGATGCTGCTCCCAGAGGGCAGGACACGCAGTTATTACCATCATCTCATCCGACTCTCCTATGTACTCCCGGATCTCGCACTCATCACGAAGCCGTGCCTCAATATCATTGATGCGTTGACGGGGCAGTGGGGACGCGAATGGGGTGGTGTCGGCAGAATCTGTAACGCACTCATCGCGGGGGATCATCCGATCTCTACTGACACCGTTGGGATGCATCTGATGGGACACGATCCACAGTCCGACTGGCCCACACCCCCCTTCAAGCGTGATCGGAACCATATCCTCATCGCAGCACAGCGCGGATACGGCACTGTCAACTTAGATGAAATCGACTGGGAGAGTGAAGTCAAGGCACCCTTGGCGGAGTTCGATTCTGTCGAAACGGATACGCCAGGGACGGTCGCCAACTGGCGGCGAACGACGTGTGAACAGGGATTGGTTTATCTCGAAAATCAGAAAGACTTGATTGACCGCTATCGTAACAATTTCATCTATATGCAAGGCGGGGAAGTCGTTTGGAGCGGACCGGATCCCTCGAATCTCGGCAGCCGTCGACAGTTGAGTGGTGACAAGAAGGACAGTGCACTCTGGTTGAAACTTGTCGATGCCGAAGAGCATGAAGGCGAACGTTTCAACGTCTATGAGGAGTGTCTGAAACCCTTTGCGGCGTAAGTTCCGTATTCAATTTCGCTTACTAAAGGAGAACACAAAAATGGGCATCACCGAAGCGGAAAAGAAGCAATTGGACGAACAGGGATGCATTGTTATCCCAGGTGTACTTTCCGATGCGGAGATTGAGGTCTACAGAGCCGACATACTCCGGTTGGCGGAAGAAGAAAAACGGAACGGCTTGGCGCGTCAACATACCGATGGGTATGGGCAGCACGTCCGTTGGTTAGTCAACAAGGGACAGATGTATGAGCAGCTCGTCGCTCGTCCGAAGGTGATGCCCTATTTTGAACACCTGCTCGCTCCAGATTATACGCTCAGCACCCTCACTTCCAATATTATCGATCCGGGCGCGCCGGATGGTGGCTACCATGTCGATAGCGTGCTTGGAACGATGCCGGAACCACTGCCCAGTTTCCCGCTGGTCGCTAACAGTCTTTGGTTGCTCGACGATTTCACGCCGGAGAACGGCGGCACGCGTCATGTGCCAGGTATCCATCTGCAGCGGATCAAACCGCCTCCGGGCACTACCCACCATCCCGATGAGGTTCGACTCTCCGCACCGAAGGGTTCTGTGTTCCTCTTTAATGGTGCAATCTGGCACTCCGCCGGTGCCAATAAAACCGATCAGCAGCGCATTGCTCTGATATGTTTCTGTTGTCGTTCGTTTGTCAAACCGATGTTCGACTTCGTGCATCACCTCAAGCCGGAGGTCATCGAACGCGCCACCCCGACCCTGCGCCGTATCTACGGGTTCGATTCCCAACCCCAACCCCCAGATCAGCCCACACGGTAATCATTTTTCAACCGAAATATTTATTTAAACTTCATCTAAAAAATGACCCTGATAAATATTTACTAATACCATTTCTGATTGAAAATGCTTCAATAAACGAGCTCTTTGTAGCATAGGCTGTTAGCCTGTGCAGTCTTTGAGGCGATCTGTCAATGCGATATAATCTCTTAGAAATGGTATAACGTGAGAAGAATAGGATTTGAAAACGAATGATTTTTTGAATCCTCTCTAAAGCAGGGTTTACGCAGACCCCTTTACAGACGAGGTTTCAAACCTCGCCTACGGCATGCAGATATCGCCCCAATAGACTAAAAATCGGACGAAATGTCCCTAAAAAGTCGTAAAAACGTCTTGATATCCGGGCAGGTTTATGGCATAATTCCTAAAGGTTAATCAATTTCACGTCGCGAAAATCTGTCCGGAATTCAACGCAACCGTAGGAGATCATGAGATCAACTCACTATACTGATAATGTTTTTATCAATTGCCCCTTCGATCCAGCGTATAAGCCATTGTTTGATGCAATAGTGTTTACTGTCCACGATTGCGGTTTCATTGCCCGGTGTGCTCTTGAGGAAGAAGATGCGAGTCAGGTCCGCATCGATAAGATTTACAACATCGTTGCGGATTGCTGTTATGGAATTCATGATATATCCAGAATAGAATTAGACGAGAGTTCGGGGTTTCCGCGATTTAATATGCCTCTGGAATTGGGTATTTTCCTCGGGGCAAAGAAGTTCGGAGTAGCGGATCAGAAAGAGAAAAAATGTCTCGTCTTGGATAAAGAGCCGTACCGGTATCAGCAGTTTATCTCGGATATCGCTGGACAGGACATTCAGGCACACAGCAACGATCTTGAAACGATTGTGGGAGTTGTTCGGAACTGGCTTCGCACTGCATCGGGACGGCAGATAATCCCGGGTGGAAGCATCATTTGGGAACGTTACCAAAAATTTATGAAAGATTTGCCTCAGACAGCTGAAGAGCTTCGATTAGATGCCGAAGATATGATTTTTAATGATTACGCTTCGGTGATTGTCAGATGGTTAGAGAAAAATAGCGAACAACCGGTTGAAATGTGATCTAAGGAGGTGGTTCACATGGCACGGAAAAGAACGGTTAAATATCCCCCCAAGCGAGGCAAGTTTACAAGACGACAAATTCAACGCGCTGTAGACAAAGTCGTCCGTGAGAGGCTTGAACGCGGGACAGGAGAAGTTCCTACACTTACTTACCCGGCGCAAGCCAGTCCGCTGCTTGAAGCCATAGCCGACGCATTAGACATTTCTGAAAACCACTATACACACATTGTAAAGCTTTATGAATCGCTCGGCGCGTGGTTGGAACGGGACGAATCTAAAGTTGCTTGCTACAGCCCTGAAATTTACCCGCAAGGTTCTTTTGTACTTGGTACTGTCACGAAACCTTTGTCTGATGCCGAAGAATATGATATAGACCTTGTCAGTGAAGTGCGTCTTCAGAAAACCGAAATCAGTCAAGAAAAATTAAAGCATTTAGTCGGGAAGGAAATCAAGGCTTATGCCCATGCTATGAATATGTGCTTTCTACCCAAAGAGACTCAGCATTCTTGGAAATTGAATTACGCTAACGGTGCTCAGTTCCACGTGGATATCTTACCTGCGGTTTCAAACGCTGCCCCCTTCAAATTTCCCCCTGAATCGAAAGAGGGTTCATCTTCTAACCGGTTAGATTTCGAGATTGCAATTACGGATAATACTTTACCCAATTACTGTCAAATTGATACTAACTGGCCGTGCAGTAATCCGAAGGGATACGCCGAATGGTTCCGAAGTCGCATGAAAAAAAGGGGTGCCGCAATCCGAAGGTCTCTAACGCGAAGGCAGATTGACAACGTGCCTGACTATAGAATCAAAACACCAATTCAGCAATCTATTCAGATTTTGAAGAGACACCGCGACATTTGGTTCGATAAGAATCAATTTGCCTATGACGAAAAGGCTAAACCATCCTCTATTATTATCACGACGCTTGCGGCGCATGCCTACTACAACGAGAAAGATCTTCAACAAACGCTACTGAAGATTTTAACACAAATGCCGCACTATATTGAATATGATAATAACGGCGTGACTCTCATACGCAATCCGGTGAACCCGCTTGAAAACTTCGCAGCTGAATGGCAGGAACATCCGATCCGACAAGCGTGTTTCATGGATTGGCTTAAGCAGGTGGAAATAGAACTGACCGAAGCGTTGGAACTGAGCAATATTCAGCGTGTTGAAAAATCACTGAAATTCTGCTTAGGTGAACGAGTCGTCAAGGAAGGCACGAGAAGAATACGAGAAAAATCTGCCTCCTGTTGTTCGTCTGTGTGAACTTATCGCGAAAAGGACCGCTTGAGTGTCCCCCAGGTCACCGTAAGCTTCCCCGATGCCTCGACGGCTAACGCATCGCGCATGTTCATCGTGATGTCGTTGATCTCGTCTTCCGTCAACGCCTGACTAAACATTGCGACCTCATCAAGCACGCCCGCCCAATAATCGCCTCTCGGATTCCCCCAGCGTCCGATTCGGACAGGTTCCGTATTGTGATCCGGCGGGATTTCGGTCTTAGTTTCGCCCTCCATCACACCGTCAAAATACGCACGAAGGAACGTGCCATCAAAGGTTGCAGCAACGTGATGCCACTTGCCATCCGCAGCGACCGTCTTGCTAAAGGCGGTCTTCCATGCACCAGCAGTGGTGTAGTTCACGCCAAGCAGTTTCGTATTGCCCGCAACGAAGATCCCATAATTCCTCGGGTTCCCAGCGACAGGCTCTTTCCCGATCACGGTTTGCCAGAGACCCGTTGGCTCCGTTTTGATCCACGCCGATATTGTGTATTCGGTGAGGTCGAACACTTTATCATGTGGAATTTCTACGATATTACCATCACCGTTGAATTCGAGAGCCGTTCCTATTTTGCCTTGAACCCATTTCGCACCCTGAATATCGCCATCATGCCCGTTTCCAGAGGCATCTGCCGCTGTCCCGCCTTGGTTCTCGTCGAAAAGCCACGCGCCAACGAGCGCGTCTTCTAAGACGTCTGCTACACTGAGGCCAGTGCCACATAGCAGGATCATCAATATCATCACAGGTGATTTCCAAGCAATCATTGTTACGTATTCCTTTGGTGTTGTATGTCAAGTGGATTCGGAGGTTGGGCGCACATCGCGCTCGACCTCGTGAACTTTATTGGGGAAGGTCTTACCGCGAATCCACATGACGGGTTGTCTTTGTCTACTTTTGAGTGCCGCAGGATGTGCCCATTCTGCTTGTGCACTGAGGTAGTGGATGACATAACTCCGACGGAACCGCAGGCTATGGTTGTCCGTGCTCTTATGCAAGAGATGACTATGGAACCAAATAACCGCACCGGGTGGCACCTCTACTGGAACACCTTCTTCATCGCGGGCACCACGCGCGAGTTTGAATTCTTGTTGTTGTGAGCCTTCAAGGTCGTCATGCTCAAAAATATCCCGTTTGTGACTACCGGGGATCACATAGAGACAACCGTTGTCTCGATCTGCTGTGTCGATAGCCGTCCATGTCCCGACGGTCGTTTCCGTATTAAACCGGTTGCGAAAGTAGAATTTGTCCTGATGCCACGGGAAACCGAGACCGATCTTCGGTGCCTTCCAGATAAATAGATTATTGATGCCAAGGATGTCCGGGCCGAGGATATCAACGAGTGGATCCGTGAGCCGCAGATCGCGCACACGCGCCAGGAATTCCGGACAGTAACAACTCGGATGATGGATTTTGTGCATCGCATAGATGCCTTGCTCTTCTACTTTCCCGTCTCTGACGAGCGCGTTCTGATCAATGTTCGTATCTGGATATGGACGTTTTCCATCCACGACATCTTCAGCAACTTGACGAAGGGCATCGTTCTCTTCAGCAGTGAATACGTTTAGACGCACAAGATAGCCATTCTCCTTCCAATAGGAAAGTTCATCTGAACGCAAGCCAAAACGTAAGTCTTGTCGTGTTGAATCTGTATTCATCGTGGTTTCCTAAAATTCGGGGATGGGGACGACATCATGTTCGACTTCTTGGACTTTACCCGGATAGGTCTTACCGCGAATCCACATAACAGCAGACCCACCCGCCGGTTTAGGTTTTACCCATTCCGCTTGCGCGCTCAGGTAATGGGCGACGAAACTCCGGCGGAACCGTAGGCTGTGATTGTCCATACTCTTGTGCAGGAGATGGCTATGGAACCAGATAACCGCACCAGGCGGCACTTCCACCGCTACACCGTCTTCGTCGCGGACACCGCGTGCCATCTTAAATTCCTGCTGTTGTGAGCCTTCAAGGTCGCCGTGTTCAAAAATATCCCATTTATGGCTACCCGGGATAACGTAGAGACAACCGTTCTCTCGATCTGCCGGATCGATCGCTGTCCATGTTCCAACAGTTGTCTCTGTCCTAAACCGAGTGCGGAAATAGAACTTATCTTGATGCCACGGGAAACCGAGACCGATCTTCGGGGCTTTCCAGATAAATAACGTGTTGATACCGAGGATATCTGGACCGAGTAGATCGACAAGTGGATCGGTGAGGCGTGGATCTCGAACACGTGTGAGAAATTCTGGGTCATAGCAGCTCGGAAAATGGATTTTGTGCATCGCATAGATACCTTGCTGCGCCGCTTTTCCATCCCTGACGAGGGCGTTCTGATCGATATGTACGGTTGGAAATGGACGTTTCCTGTCTACAATGTCTTCAGCGACTTGACGGAATACATCGTTCTCTTCGCGGGTAAATACATTCAAGCGGACGAGGTAACCGTTCTCGTTCCAGAATGCGCGTTCATCCGGACTTAGTTTAAAACGTTGATCCTGTAGCGTTGGTTCTTCGTTCATGGTCATCTCCTGTTTTTTCATTTGCAAAGGTGGACGACAATCTTTTGAACTGCTGTTGAAATGATAGCATATTTGGTGGAAAAGTCAAGCCCGTTAATTTCTTAAAACTGAATGACCCGGAGTACTATCCACTAAAATTTGGGAAAATACGCGAATTATGCTAAAATAGCGTACTGGTTCAAGGTCACCGTCTAACATAGGGAGGAAGACAATGAGTACGAACGCAGTAACAGCGAAAGAGACCTACCGTGCAACAGCGTTTGCAGATTTTCAGCCTGAACTTTCGGGGCCGGGTGCCACGCCTGAAAGATTGGCATACCTGAAGGAGCACGGTTTTGTCATCGTCAATGACTTTGTTGATAACCCGTGGATCCCCATTCTCCGAGAGGCAGGTCGCCGCGTCACTGAGGCGTGTGCCCCCGAAAACGTCTACGACAAAATCGACACCTCGAAAGGGTACGTCCACCGCGCAGCGCACGATGAACCGTGGGCAATCCGAGGACTCATCCATCCCGCTTTTGATGAGTCGAGTTTCGCCGAGTTCCACGGTTCTTCAGATTTCTTAGATTTTGTTGCATCTTGGTGTCACGGACTTCAACCTGAGGACCTGACGTTTAGTGGGATGTTGCTGTGGGCAAATCCACGAAAACAGCAGAACGGGCCCAGTTGGCACAGAGATGTGACATGGTGGGGGGACGGAGCAAGTTACTTCTCACAGCGGGAAATCCGTGGAGACACCCCCGAAGACTATTCCGAAGAGGTAGAACGGATCCGCTGGAAAGAAATTCAAGAAAGCAACGAGAAACGAATTACCGAACGGAACGGCGTGAGCATGTTTTTGGCACTCACAGACGACGAATGCCATGAACTTATCCCCGGTAGCCATCATCGATGGCGCACCCCCTTTGAGCACGACGTGCTACTCCCACAGGATATGAAAGAGCAAGGCGTCCCACATACACCGAGTTGGAACGGGGTCGATCCGTTACCCGGTCAGGTCGCTATCCGGCTCAAACCGGGAGAGGCACTCATCCGCAATGGCAACAATATCCACACAGGGCACACCGTGCCTGAACGCGAGCGCAACACTTTGTCGATCGGCTGGTCGAAATGGTCAGGCGAATTCACCGGCGAGCCTTCGACTGCAGACGCTCGAAACGCTTGGCAACTTGATCCTGCGGTCCGAGACGCTTTACCGCACGCGTTTATGAAGACCGCATGGGACAGGTGGGCAGAAACCCAGACACTCGGCGATACGCTTGAGGATCGATATGCCGGATATGACATCAGGCAGATTAAGTCCGGGATGGTCGTCGGCTGGCGGACTGAATTGGAACGTCAAGCTGCCGCTGCAGGCGACACGTGGGAGGCTTTCCAAACCGCTGTCTAATACCGCGCAGCCCTGCTGCGGAATCACTGAATTCTTGACAGGATTGGGGGAGAGGAGGCTTATTGCGATGGCAAGATTTGATGGATATAATACCGATGGATTTTATTTTTTTTCTTCCAATCGAATGCTAAAAATCCGTAGCCCGTAATGAAATGGAGGGCGAATTTAAGCACGGGACAACAGTGCTCAAACCCACATCGTCTAACCGCAAGGAAAATTAAAAAGATGACAATTGAAGCGTTTCAGAAACAGATTGAAGATATCTACTACACCCGCGATGCTGAGCGTGGCGTGCCGCTAACCTTCACATGGTTCGTTGAAGAGGTAGGTGAGTTGGCGAAAGAGATCCGCAAGCAGCCACAGGACATGACGCGGCTCCGGGAGGAGTTCGCCGATGTCTTTGCATGGCTCGCTACGTTAGCGAGTCTACTCGGTATTTCTCTTGAGGACGCCGCGAAAATCTACGCAGAGGGGTGCCCGAAGTGCAGCGAAACCCCTTGCCACTGTTGACCCCGTAAGCGAACTCAGTTTTCGTTCAGAAACCGATCGAAATTCCCACCGAATAGGTTATTGACATCCCGTTCAATCTCTGCTGAAGTCAATGTCCATCCGACATCAAGGACTGTCTGGTATTTCTCTACTAAGACATCTGCGATAATTCGCCGTGAATGTTTCCACTTGTAAAGAAGTTGATCCAAAATTCTCGCATCCGAGTGTTGCGGGATGACACTCAAACCCAGCAATTCAATCCGCTCTCGTGTGATCTCCTCAATGACGCTCGGGTTGTTCATAAACCACCAACATCCAAATATCATCAGATTTTTGAATTTTCGTCCGATCACACACAACTCGTGCTGATTTTCACGCGACAGGAGTGTAACAAGAAACTTATTATCAGGATTTTCACGGAGCAGCGTTTCCAGACTGGTCAAGTCCGCCTTGCCACTGCCATCACCTGCCATCTGAAGTTGTGGATTCACTGCACGCTTCACCCCGATCATGAGTGCGAAGGGAACGTTAAATTCACGGGAGATCGGTAGTATACAGTTATCAAACAACCGTCCGAGAACACCGTCATCAGGGTATTGGAAATCAGGTGGGAGAGAGACCGCCATGTATTTTGGATTCATTCGTTGAATCCACGTCTCTAAAAATCGGCGGATTTCTTTATAGGTTTTTTCCGTTGATAGACTCGGATCGACATCATAGCCGAGCCCCCGGAGATGTTCATAACCGACTTCTTCATAGGTATTGATAAGGACATCCATTCGGAGAGCCGCCTCAAAGCGTGTGTCGCCAGTATCCCCGGATTGCCATACGGGTGCCTCTGCCGAATCGAACGGGTCGTTTGTCATCACCACTTTAGAGACTTTCGCGTGTTCAAAGACGGTGTCTATAAAGGCTTCGACGGTAGTATCCGCAAAATAGGCGCGATAGTCCTGTAGGTTTCGCGAACCCACATCCAAGCCTAACGCGTTTAAAGTCGTCACAACCCCGCGGCACGCCTCGCTCAGGGGGGAATTCTCAATGAACAGCGTCTGCCAAATCAGTTCCGCTTGTTCGGTTTTCGACAGTGCCCAAAATTGCGGGTATGAGACATCAGATTCGCGGAATACTTCAGCGATGAGATAGTGATAGGTCAGGAGTTCATCAATACCCCACAGTAGCAACTCACCGAACGGGGGACTAAAGAGATGTGTGTGAATATCTGTAACACTTTGGGTATTCACGGCATCTAAAACGGCGGTTTTCAATTCTTCTGTACTCGCAATTTTCTGCGTGTGGTTCGATTCAGAAACGTTCATGGTAATCCTCTCCTGTAACAAAATCAACTAAAAAAACGAACATTGACACCTTCTAACGCTTTCTGTATTTTTCTTTTCCATCTGCACTGCCTTTGCGATATTCAGGAAGAGGATTCTGGCGAAATCTTACGGGTGATGAAATCAATAACTTCCTCAGGGGAGTGTTTTCCGAAACGGACGTAAACACCGCGGAAGTTCTCAAGGCGTGTCCGATGCGCAAATGGGCTGAGCAGCACCCCGTTCCTGTCAACGTAGAAGCTGCGAAATGTATCCCAAGGTCGCTCCAGTCTATAGCAGCAACTGGTGATGATAAGTTTATCTGCTTCACAGTTATGGTGAAACGGAAGAAAGTACTTATAGAGCGATCCGAGTAGAAAAATGGCGGACAACAGGGCGATGTAAATGGATTGGAAACCCCAATAGATGCCGATGAAAAGAAGGGTTAGAAAAACGCCTAATAAGATGGATTTGCGCCAATTCTCAACAAGTGGATGCACTGTCCATGAAAGCATTTTTTAATTATTCGCAAGGTAAAATTAAAAATTATTCTGTGCTGTCGGTGGTCCCACTGTCGAGTTCTGTCTTCGATGCGTCGTCGGCAGCATTTCCGCTGTTTCCATCTGTAGGTGTTTCAACGCTTCCTTCGTCTGTGGTGTCAATGGGTTCGGTTGTGGCTTCCTGTGTTGTTTCTTGCTCGAGCGGTGTGAGTTCACCACCGCTATTTTCTCCGTAGAAACGCATCAGGAACAGTGAGATAACCATGAACCCGATAGCGAGCCATGTCGTCAGTTTACTCAGGAAGGTCGCGGCACCGCGGCCTCCGAGAACAGACTGCATTTCCGCGCCACCAAATGCGCTTGATGACAGTCCTTCTCCCTTGCTGTCCTGTAACAAAATGATTAGCGTCAGAACGACACAAACCGGCACGAAGAGAAACACTACGAAACCAATAATAATTTCCATCTGATTTTTCCTCCTATTGGGCGAGTTTCGGCACCGCTTGCAAGCCGAAACTTGCTATACAAACTTCACGATTTCCGCGAACGATTCCGCCTCAAGACTTGCCCCGCCAACGAGGGCACCATCCACGTCAGGTTGTGCCATGAGTTCTGCAGCATTCTCCGGCTTAACACTACCACCATATTGAATGCATATCTGCGACGCGACTTCTGCCGAATACGCCTTCGTTAGCAAACCTCGAATGAAGTGATGGACCTCCTGTGCTTGAGCAGGCGTAGCAGTTTTTCCAGTGCCGATTGCCCAAACCGGTTCATAGGCGATGACGCAGGACAGAAGATCAGCCGCGGATAAGCCCGAAATACCGCCCGTCACATGGCTCTCAATCACCGTTTCTGTGTGTCCAGCTTCCCGTTCTTCGAGTTGCTCACCGACACAAATGATCGGCTTTAAGTCGTGTGCTAACGCCGCTTTTACTTTTTGGTTGACGCTGTCGTTCGTTTCGCCGAAATATTGGCGCCGCTCCGAATGCCCGATAATCACGTAATCACATCCAGCATCTTTCAACAGTGGCGCAGAGACTTCGCCGGTAAAGGCACCACTGTCCTCCCAATAGACATCTTGGGCAGCGAGGCGAATGTTACTGCCCTTTATGGCATCGCTGACAGCGGAGAGGGCAGTAAACGGCGGTGCAACAATGGTTTCAACGTCGGTCTCGTCCGCAACAGATGCCTTTAACCCCGTTACGAGCGCGACCGCCTCTGAAATGGTTTTGTTCAGTTTCCAATTTCCCGCAATAATAGGTGTTCGCATAGTCCTTTCTTCCGTAGCGCGCTAAAGCACGCGTGCCGTAAGTTCAACGAGACGGTTGGAGTAGCCCCACTCATTATCATACCACGACAGGACTTTAATCAATCCATCTTCAATTACTTTAGTGAACGGAGCATCGAGAACCGAGGAGAGTTTGTTCCCATTGAAATCCGCTGAAACGAGGTCGAGTTCGGAATAGCCGAGGATTCCATCCAAGCTACCCCCTGCTGCTTCTTTCAGTGATGCGTTGACCGCTTCGGCACTCGGTCTCTTCTTGAGATCGACAGTGAGATCAACAACGGAGACGTTCGGGGTCGGGACACGGATTGCAAATCCATCGAGTTTACCGTTCAATTCTGGTAAGACTTTTCCAACCGCGACAGCGGCACCGGTCGTCGTCGGGATCATCGAGAGCGTTGCTGCACGTGCGCGGCGCATATCAGAATGCGGGAAATCGTGAACTCGCTGGTCACCGGTGTAGGCGTGAACGGTCGTCATTAAGCCGCTCTCAATTCCAAAATCTTCGTGCAGGACCTTGGCAACAGGTGCGAGGCAGTTCGTCGTACACGAAGCGTTAGAGATGACGTGGTGTTCCGATTTGTCATATTTATCGTCGTTGACACCCAGCACAATCGTAATGTCCTCACCCTTCGCGGGGGCAGAGATGACCACTTTTTTCGCACCACCGGAAGTAATGTGTTTCTCGGCATCTTCCCGCTCCGTGAAGAAACCGGTGGATTCGATAACAACATCCACACCGAGTTCACCCCACGGTAGGTTACCGGGGTCCCGTTCGGCGAGAACACGTATCTCTTTTCCGTTTACCACCAATCCGTCGTCTGTAACTGTAATGTCATCGGACAAGATGCCGTGAATGGAGTCATATTCGAGAAGATGCGCGAGGGTCTCCGGGTTTGTCAAATCGTTGATAGCCACGAAGTCTATATCCAACGCGGGATTCTGCAATGCCGCTCGGAAGGCGTTCCTACCAATCCGGCCAAAACCATTAATACCTACTTTAGTTGACATGAGAGAAATAAATTCCTTCGTAAATATTGTTTTGTTCTAAAAAGTTTCAAAAATGTTAGCACGTAATGGAATGGAGTGCGGATTTAAGAGACGCACGTGAGAGTTCTAAACGCACTTCATTTTTCCGCAAGGTAAAATTAAAAAGCCGTTACACGGCTTTCTTTCTAACAGTAAGTCTTAGAAACCAGCAAGCCGTCCCAAAAGCGCGAGTGTTCGAGGTTTTCACAACGTAGGCTTGCAAACGATGTCCTTGATTTCTGATTGTTCCAATTTCGTGATTTAAATCCTTTTTAATTATACCCTAAAATGCAGTAAATTGCAAGCGCGTTGTTAAGTCCATACCCGTTCTGAAGCAATTTGACTTGACAATTCGGACGGTTTCAGATACCCTATTGGTATGTCAACAAACACTCCCAAAAAAGCGATTCAACCGACTGGAAACTTCCGTGCGATTCCTGTTACAGTGCCGGAGAATCTCACGAACGTCCGAGTTATCCTCTTTGAACCGCGTGAACCCGGAAACATCGGCTCTGTCGCCAGAGTTGTAAAAGGGATGGGGCTTTCCCAACTCTATCTCGTGAACCCAGTCCCATTCCGCGACGTAGATGCAGCGTGGTATATGGCGCATGGTGCCAAGGATATCCTTGAAAATTGCCACGTCGTTCCCGAACTCAAAGATGCACTCGAAGGTATCCAGTATTTGGTAGGAACGACGCACCGTCGCCGCGATGTCCGCCTACCGCAGCCCGTCCCCGCAAGGGAAGCCGCAGAGACGATTGCTACAATTTCGCAGGACAAATCGGTCGCGTTGCTGTTTGGACGCGAAGATTTCGGCTTGTCCACCGATCAGATCAGTCTTTGCCAGTTGACTGCGAGTGTACCAATGGCGACAAAGAACCCGTCCTTAAATTTGGCACAGGCAGTCCAAATCTTTGCTTATGAGGTCTTCATTGCGAGTCTGAACGAGTACCCTCCCGCTGAGATCGATTATGCCGAAGTGAACGTCTTGGAAGAGTTCTATGAACGTGTGACCCGTCTGCTGGATAAGGTAGGTGTGACCCCGTATAATCACGAGTGGGAGACGTATCTGAAGTCGTTGCGCCGGGTCTTCTCCCGCGCCCCGTTGGAAGCGCGGGACATCGCTACATTGGATCTGATTTTTTCTACGACGTATCGGTACATTGAGCGATTGGAGAAGGAATTAGAGCCGACAGAATAAATCGGCTTATAGTATAATATGCTAACCTTTGAACAATGCGTGGGAGGGGTTTGTAACCCCGATTTATAAAAAATGAAAACATTTAGCACATACGGACCCGTGAATCCTGAAGAACATTACGTCGTCTCGCGCACTGAGGAGCTCGCTGATTTCATCAAACGCGTCAAACTCGGACGCTATATCGTTATCTTCGCGCCCCGACAAACCGGCAAAACCACGTTCTTCCAATGGGCGCTTGATACCCTCGCCGCCGATACCGGAGAAGCCTACTTCCCCATTGAACTCAATTTTGAAATCTATGAAGACTACACGGCGTCCAATTTCTATGCTTCGCTCTACAAAAGGATTTACGAAGAGATCCAGCGCGTCTTTGAGAAGCGCAGTATCGTGCCTTCTGAAGCTTTAAGTCAACTTTTGGAGAACACAACGTTAACGGATCACGTTGCCATGCTCGAATTCTTTCAACAGTTCGGAGCTTTTCTCGGAGATGAGAGACTTGTCCTCATCGTTGACGAATTTGATGGCATTCCTGACGATGCTCTGACGGGTTTCCTTCATACACTCCGCAATATCTATGTGCATCGTTCTATGCGCAAATCTCCCTATAGCGTCGGCATCGTAGGCGTTAAGAGCATCACGCAACTCAATTTAGACCGCTCTATCTCGCCCTTCAATATCCAAGACGAGTTCACCTTACCCAACTTTACCCTTGAGCAGGTCCGCGAACTCCTTGCACAGTATACAGATGAAGTCGGCCAAACTTTCACGCCTGAAGTCGTTGAGAATATCCACAGACAGACTGCCGGACAGCCGTTCCTCGTCAATCGGTTCGCGCAAATCCTGACTGAGGAGATGAACGTCCCGAAAACCGAGACGATTGCAATGACGCATTTTTCAAAGGCATACGCAGAGATCCTTGAAGAAAATAACACCAATCTCACACATCTGGTGACGAATATTCGTAGAGACCCGCGCTTTAAAAGCCTCCTGATGGAAATCGCCTCTTATCAGAGAGGCACCCGTTTCAGTCTACACCATGAACTCATCAGTGAACTCGCGACGTATGGCGTTATCGGGAAGGGACCTGATGGTATGTGCCAGATTCTCAATCCGATTTATCAGCATTGTATCCTACAAGCGTTCAAACCAATGATCAACGGATTGGAGCGGGACTACTTGCCTGAAGATACCGATTTTCTCGACTACCTCATGCCGATAGGACAGATTCATATGGAACGACTCCTCGACAACTTCCGAGATTTCATCGCACGCGTAGGGTTTCGGATCCTCCAAGTCCCGGAAACCCCCAAAGAGTACGTCGGCCAAGACCTTCTCTACGCCTATCTTGACCAGTTTGTGAGTCTGATTCGCGGTGTAATATCCCTTGAAGTGCAAACCGGGCGTGGTAGGATGGATCTCGTTATCTTCCACAATGCGCAAAAATACATTGTCGAAACAAAAATTTGGGAAGGTCCGCGTCGCTATGAAGCGGGCAAAGCGCAACTCGCTGTGTATCTCAAATCGGAAAAAGCGAGCAAAGGGTACTACGTCGTCTTCGATCATCGAGCGGAACCCGAACCTCGTGTAGAAACAGAAACAATAGACGGTTTGACACTCCGAAGTTACGTCATCCCTATTAGTTACCGCTTGGTAAATGAATAAACGGATTTTCAATAATTGAACACAAGGAATTAGAGGATTCCACTTGAATTCTGGGGCGGATTAAGGTATCATATAGTTGCTGATGAGACTGACAAATTCAGCGAGAATGTATTTAACGTCAGCCCGCCCTAAGCGGTCCGCATCAGATGAATAGGCAGAGACCTCCGGCTTTTGTAGCATAGCCTGTTAGCCTGTGCATCTTTTGTAGCATAATGAAAAAAAATGCGATACACCAAGCCCATCGTTTGGCTCATCTTTATTCTTTCCGGTGCCAGTGGACTCATCTATCAAGTCATCTGGATGCGGCAACTCACGCTCATTTTCGGGAGCACTGTCTTCGCAACGAGTACCGTCCTAACAGCGTTCATGGCAGGACTCGCCCTCGGGAGCTACTACTTCGGTAGGAAGATTGACGAAAGCACACAATCTCCCCTGCGAATCTACGCGCTGCTGGAAGCCGGTATCGGTGCGTTTTGCCTGGTGTGGCCCCTCATTCTCGCGGCACTTGGCGCGATCTATGTGCTCATCCATCGTCACGTCACGTCAGAATTCTATACCCTCTCACTGATTCGGTTCGTGCTGACGTTCGGAGTCATTCTGATTCCCTCTACATTGATGGGCGGCACACTCCCCGTGCTAACCCGATTTTTTGTGAAAAGACTGGAACAACTCGGCACGAACATCGGCATCCTGTATGCCTTGAACACTTTCGGTGCCGTTATCGGAACGGTAGCGGCGGGATTTTTCCTGATTGAAGCGTTCGGGGTCCGATGGACGCTCGGTATCGGTATCGCTATTAATTTCGCTGTCGCAGCGATTGCATTAGCGTTGACACAGAAGGTATCGGGAACAGAAGCGGACGAACCCCCTGAAGAAACACAACACGCGGAATCTGAGGATGTGTCCTATCTACCTGAAAAGCAATTGGTGTTATGGGCGATAGGGATCTCCGGGTTCTGTGCCTTGGCGTATGAAGTGTTGTGGACCCGTATCATGGTTTTCTTCCTCGGGAGCACGACGTATGCCTTTGCGACAATGCTGGCGGCGTTCCTGTTCGGCATAGCATTGGGGAGCATGGTGTTTTCGCGCTGGGTTGATCGGATTAAACAACCGATCGCAGTTTTTGGCATCGTTCAACTCGGTATCGGACTCTTCGCGCTTATCTTGATGCCAGCGTTTGAGGAATTGTACGGGATGAGCCAAGCCTTCCAATCCACCTTCGGTTCGAGCAGATTTTGGGCGTTTTTCTCCTGTTTCCTTGTGATGTGTTTGCCGACGTTTTTGATGGGCGCGAGTTTCCCACTCGTGACGAAGATTTACACCGGCAACGCACGCCAATTGGGCAGGAGTATCGGAAACATCTACGCAGTCAACACGGTTGGAAGTATTTTGGGCGCGTTTTGTGCAGGATTCATCTTAATTCCACTTCTCGGCATTCGACCGAGCATCGTGCTGACGGTCGCTTTGAACACGGGCATCGGGTGTTTCCTTATTTTTAGGAGTAGACAACTCACTGAGACAGGAAAGTCGCTCCTACAGGGCGTGGGCATTGGAATGCCGGTTCTCAATACCGGATTGGCTGTGGTGCTTCTGCTTACAGTGAACCAACCGCTCTTTCTCAAGAGTACTATTTTTAAAACGCAACGTCCCGGCGATACGCTCATTGATTACAACGAAGAGGTGGATGCCACGGTAACGACGTTAAAAGACGATGAAGGGGTCTACCGTCTCTATGTGGATACAAATCAGGCAGCAGATGCCTCGCGCTGGGATTCTCCCTCGCATCGCGTCATTGCACACCTACCGCTGTTGTTGCACCCACGTCCGAAACAGGCACTCGTCGTCGGATTCGGTATGGGGCTGACCTCGCATTCAATCACACAGCACGGTGTACGGGTTGACGCAATAGAATTGTCCAGTGGGGTGATTTCCGCGGCGCAAAAGCATTTCACGCACATCAACGGAAATGTGTTTGAAAATCCGCAGTTCAATTATAGACTCAATGACGGACGAAATCACATCCTGATGACGAAAACGAAATACGACATGATCTCAACGGGCATTATCCACCCGCTTGTGAGTGCGGGAAGTTCCAATATCTATACCGCCGACTTTTACCGACTCTGTCGTCGGATTCTCAGTGAAGACGGGATCATGTGTCAGTGGGTCCCGTTGCATCGCTTGCCGGAGTCGCATTATAAAATGATTGTGCGCACCTTCATTGAGGTGTTCCCACATACCACGCTTTGGTATAAATACACACCCGATTTTGTGATTCTCATCGGGACACCTGAACCGCTCCGAATTGACTATAGAAACTTCATGGCACGTGCCCAGATCGCGAGTATCCATGAAGGACTTGCTGCCGATGACCTCGACGGTCCCTCGCTGCTGGATTCATTCATGATGGGACCTGAAACTGTGCGTGAATACGCTGGCGTTGGACCGATTCACACAGACAACCGACCGCGATTAGAATTCTTTCGCGGGGCAGACTTGGTGGGGACGACAATGCAAAACGTTAAAGGGATGTCAGAATATCGGGAGCGGGTGTTACCTTACCTCGAAAACTACGGCGCAACACTGGCAGAGAAGCGGAGGGTTCGAGAGAAACTCGACACCTACTTCAGAGCCACGCAGCGGTTAATCCGTGGACAGATTGCTTACGCCAGTGGACAGTATCAGAGCGCAGCATCTCTCATGAATGATGCTGTAGAAATCAACCCTGTTGACGAAACAATCCGCTATAACTTCGGTGTGGTTGCGGGCTTAATCCGTGAGGGGGAACAGGAAGAACTCCGACAGATTGAAAAGCAGGTCCAGCAAACGATGGCGCAGAATCCTGATGACATTCAGGGATACCTCCATCTGGCGACGTTGTATGAGATGCAAGGTGAACTTGGAAAGGCAGCAAGGGAGTTGGAAGAACTACTCAGACGCGACCCTAAAAGATTTGAGGTCTACCTGCTCTTAGGTCCCCTCTATGAACGGCAGGAACGATACAAGGATGCGCTTCGGACCTACGAACGACTTGAACGGCAGGAAACAACTTCGCAGCTCCCTGCCCCTATTTTTGCAGCAATGGCGGGACTCCATCTGCAATTGGAAAATCTAAAGGACGCTGAAAGATATGGAAAGAAAGGCATTGCGGTAGATGCTAATTCGTGGCGTTCCCATTACGTCCTTGGAAACGTCTACGCAGCTATGAATCAGTCCCACAAACAGATAGCGTCCTACAACAATGCCTTGAAAGCACTCGATGAAATCCTCCCTGCCACCACAGATCCGAGTGATCTCTTGAGTGCCAGAGAACAGATCCGGAACGAACTTGAACAACTTAGAAAATAATATTCGCTGCTGATATGAATTTTAGAAACGATCCGGTGTTTAAGGTATTAATCCACTTGACCGAACCGCAAGGCGTAAAAAGGTTGTGTTAGACCC